>CALBGK010000133.1 GCA_937893115.1 uncultured Erysipelotrichaceae bacterium
AGTATCGAAAGAATTTGTCCCAGGATTTATTCCTTTTAACTTTATTCTTATCGATTACCATAATTTACTATTCTACTTCTGAGAAATCTGTTAATGTACCTGCGTAGATATCATGTAATTGAGCAGCTGTAATATTTTCTAATGTGTTATCCGCATTTACAACAGCTACAACAGCATCTAAACAGAATGAACCACTCGCCATAGCGTTTGTTACATCTTCTTCAGCTTTGAACGGACGAGAAGCGAAGCCGATTTCAACTGCATTAGCACCATCTTTTTCAGAACCTAATGTACGAAGATGTCCATCAGAAGAACCGCTTTGGTTCATTGCAAATTGAACATTACCAGCTAAAGGTTGGAAAGATTCTAATGCAGCGCGGATAACCTTTTCAACTGATGTAGAACCACCTGTGCGGATAGTTAATGAAGAGTTATCTTGATTTAATACTGGGTAATCTTGAGCAACTTCTGACCAAGGTCTAGCATTTTCATATGATACGATGCCGCCATTTTCTTCGATAACAGTTAAACCTTCTGTAGATTCAGTGATATATGCGATGAAAGCTGCAACTAATTGTTCAAGATCATCTGAAGAGTAATCGCCAGCAGCTCTTGTAACATAGTTGAATGGTCTTTGCATCTGGTAAGAACCGTCTAATACGGTTTCAGAAGAAGCTTCAACACCTTCGAATGATAAAGGTTTGATATTGTTGGCTTCAAAATCAGTAGTTAATGAAGTATAACCGATACCTGATGTATCACTACCTACACGAGTAGCCATATCACCATTTGAGCTAACTTCTGAAGCACTAGAAGTTAATGCGCCTTCTTCTAAACCGATTGCACCTTCAAATGCTTCTCTTGTACCACTAGATGAATCTCTTGTGTATATGTGAATTGTAGTAGAAGTTGTATCTTCTGTTGTAGTCCCCTCTGTATTAGTACCTTCTGTACTAGTAGGAGCACTTGATTGGCAGCCTACAAGGCTAAGAGCCAATAGAGCAATTAACATAAAACTAAGTATTTTTTTCATATTTTCTCCTTTGTGCCTAAACACATTTATTAATATACTTTGTCTATGTTAAAGAAGATAAATTCTATTGTTAAATCTATGTAAAAAAATAGCTGATTACTCAGCTATTATATCTTTATATTTTAAATGATAAATTACATTCTTTCTTTCAACGATAATATTAATCTTATCAGCGACTACCTTATCATCTTTAATAATATCTAATAATTCCTTGGTTGGATTTATCGCAAAAGGATGACCAGTCATTTGAAACATGGAGAAATCACCACTGGTATCGCCATAAGCATAACTAGCGCTAAGGTCAATATCATATTTAGAAGCTAACTCATTTAAAGCCTTGGCCTTACTGATATGATCCCACATTGGCACTACTTCACCATTGTATTTACCATTTTCATCAGTTACATAAATAGTTCCAAAATAATCATCAAAGCCATACTTTTCAGCCATAACTTTAACTAGTTCTAGCGGTGAGCCAGAAACAGCGAAGACAAGATGCCCCTCTTGCTTATGCTTCGCAATCGCATCTCTTGTAAAACGATAAACTCTATCACCTTTTTGGCTAATGGCCACATCAGCTATATGTAAGATATGTTCTTTAGATAAGCCAATCAATGTCGACTTATAGATATCAGCTATTTTCATTAAATAATCGTCCTATTCGCCCTGTCTCCTATCATATTTAGTAAAGAATGGTTTAACATCGTCATACCATTTAGAGCGATCAACAAGTTCGTAAGTAACAAATTTTTTAAATACTTCAGTCAGTAAACTATCACGATATAGAGTACCATCTATATCAAAAAAAGCAGCTATTTTTTTCATAGTACTATCTTATCATAAAAAAGAGCCATCTATAAAAGATGACTCTAATAATTGATTAATATTATTTCTATTGACTAGCAATTCATGTATGCGAAGCCACAACCTACAGCAGTTAAAGCAAGTGCAGCCCATTGGAATGTAGCGCCTTGATTTAATGATAAGTATAGAACAACCATACAAATAACGATTACTAGAACAGAAAGCAATTTCATTTTTACAGCTTTTGGCATTTAATTCAACCTCCTACTATAATCCTAGACCCATACTGATCAATACGAATGCTAAGATACCGATTAATAGACCTTGGATAACGTTGTATACACCTGTAGCTGCAAGGATTTCTCCTTCTTTTCCTGCTTGGTTAGATACACCAGTACCAAGAGCAGCGTTACCTGGAGAGAATGAGTTAGATAATGCAGCTGCTGCAGATTGTTCAGAAAGAACGATTGGAGCAGAGATACCAAGTACATCAGCAACATTGTATTGTAATGCAGTGAATAGAATGTTAGAAGAAGTACCAGAAGATGTAACGAATCCACCAAGGATAGCGATGAATGGAGCTAAGATTGGATAGAATGATCCAGCAACGATAGCGATACCGTAAGCGATGTATGTAGTCATACCAGCTTCAGTTAATAATACAGCCATCATTGTCATAGGGATGATTGTAGTAGTAGAACCAATAGATTGTTTAATTGTCTTAGACCAAGCTTCTCCTACTGCACCTTGTTTTAACATACCTTGAGATTTGTAGAACATGATTGCTAAGAAAGAAGTCAAGAAAATTAAAGTACCAGGAGCAGTGAAGACTTTAATTGCAGAGTATTTTGCAACTTCTGCATTAGTGAATCCACTTGCGATACTGTTAGCAGGGAATGCTAAACCAATTTGGAACATTGGGCTTTCTAAGAAAGTCTTAATTGGAGTAATTAAATAAACAGCGAATACTACAACTAATAGAATTAAGTAAGCAGAGAATGCCTTCAAGAAATCGCCCCAAGAAGTGTGTTCTGCACTGTCTGCACCTTCAGCACCTTTGTACATGCCAAGTTTTGGAAGTACTAATACACCTAAGATCAAACCAGCAGCACCAGCAACGAAACATCCTAATTCAGGAGCAGCGAAGCTCATACCGATTAATGTAGCACCCATAACAACTGCTAAGAATAATACAGCAACTGTACCTTCAGCAAATGCTTTACCTACATTCTTGTAAACTTTAACACCGTAGTTGTGAACGATACAGAAACCTACGATTAAACCACCGAATGCAACCATGATAGCACCCCAGAATGCAACATCGCCTGTATGTTCAGCTCTGAATGCTTCTGGCAAGTTATTAAGCATTGTATTGTACATTGATCCTAATGAACCGAATGCAACGCCCCAAGAGTGACCTAATAATGCAGTGATAACTGATACCATTGGGTCAAATCCTAGACCAATTAATAATGGAGTAGCAACAGCAACTGGAACACCGAATCCACATACACCTTGGATGAATGTTGGGAATGCCCAACCTAAGATCAAGATTTGAAGAATGCGGCTTCCGTTAGTCATTTCAGTGAACTTGTCAGCGATTGTCTTGAAACTTCCTGTTTCATTAACAACGTTGTACAAGAACATTGAAGACCAAATGATATAAAGTACGAATAGCGTAGACCAGAATCCTTTAACTGTACCAGCAGCTATAACTTCTGGACCACCTTTGAAGACAAAATAAACAATTACGCCAGTCAATACCCAAGCGATGATACCTGAACGAGCTCCACTAACTTTTAGTGCAAGCATCAATACGAGGATAACAACGATTGGTAAAATTGCAAGAACCCATGTAAGGATATCCATTGCAGGTAGACCGACTGTGGTTACATCAATACCCATGAAATTCCTCCTCCTTCATAATTATCAATGTGTTTTCATTCTACCACATATTTTGCAAAAATTACACATAATTATGTTTAAATTGTGTGATAAATATCAAAAACCCTTTTTGTAAGGGCTTTTTTAATACATATTTTCTTGTTAAAAAATTAATTTTTCTAGTCAAATTATACCATTATACAAATCCGGATGGATTCTAATTAGCCCATCCGGATGTCTCATACTATATAGTGCAAGTCTACATACCTATAGTATAGATAGTAAGTTTTTAATAGTCAGATATACACCTAATGCTAAAATAATGATATCAACTACCAAAAATGTTTTACTGGATGTCTTATCGAATTCTTTAAATGCAATAGCACTATATACTTCTATCGCAAGGGCACAAGTAAGAGAAAAATCAAATATCAAATTGTCTAACTTGTCGTGTAGAGTATTTGGTAACAAAAGTGGAATAGCAATAGCAGCTATAAAAAATATATTCCTCAGTATATTTAACTTATTCTTGTCCATCTTGCTTGGTGACAGTTTCCAGAATGTCTAGGTTCGCAACCAGGAATATATCCAACAGTAACTTCCCAAGTACCAGTATAAGAAGTACCGCCCATTGTGTATAATCCATCTATAACTACTAATCCTAAATATCTTACCAAATCCGCGCAACTATAATCAAAAACCACTTCAACAACAAAACAAACTCCGCTAATTATACTTATTATTGTACCTCCCGATCTTGTTTGAACTGGCAAATTATTTACCCATTCATCAGGAATAGGAGTCGAGAAAGCAATTATTTCTCCTTCTTCATTATAGATGATATCATACATTTCATCAGGATCAGCATCACTTATATCAATAGAACACGATTGGCATTCATTGTTTGTATCAGCTATAATTGTCGAATCACTAATAGGTACAAACAAAATAATCATAGCCAAAATAATACTTAAAATCTTTTTCATATTATATCTCCTTTATTCATAAAGTCTTTGTGCCTATCACAATAATTAAATAATAGTATTATGGTAATAGGTAATGCTTGATTTTATAGTTGGAAGGTATACAGCAAAAAGACTATTATTATCATAAAGTCCATATAGCTACCAACTATGATAAAATGCCATTTCTATACCTGTGATTATTATTATTAATTATTAACATATATTATGTCCTCTTACTTATATCCTAATTGTATAGTATGAATTATTCTTTATGCAAATTTATATGAAAATATCTTGCCATAAACTTACATTCGTTGAGATAATTTAACGATTATTTAAGTGGAGATAATTATTACGCTTAAATAGAATAAAAATAAAACCCGGATGAGACATTATAACTCATCCGGATAAGTTTTCCTTTAAATTGTTATTTTTGCTTTTTTTCAGTAAATTTACGATACAGGGGTCTTGCTAAAAAGATTCCAAGACAGATAAACGGAATGATAAACCATCCCGATAGCGACAACATGCTGATAGCGCCAT
Source organism: uncultured Erysipelotrichaceae bacterium (assembly GCA_937893115.1). GTDB lineage: Bacteria > Bacillota_I > Bacilli_A > Erysipelotrichales > Erysipelotrichaceae > CALUZH01. The sequence continues at coordinate 5,230 of CALBGK010000133.1, forward strand.
ATACTTCACCAATATTAGCGCCATAGATACCTTGAACGCCAAAGCCAACTAGTAACCCACCAATTACATACATCATTGTATTTTTAAAGCTCTTAGGTCCTTCAAGTTTATATTCGCCTTGCAATAACTCAGTAATCACTGCCCCTATCGCATAACCGATGATCAAGATAAGCGTAGGACTTTCTAGGATGTTCTTTTGAATAGAAGCTGTAAGCCCTGGATCATTTAATATTCCGATGATATCTATGCCAATAAAGTTAAAGAATTTATAACCCATTAAACTCAACGGCATAGCAGTCGCTATGACACTGTGGTTGACATAAAAGAAGATTATGGCCAAAAAAGCGATAAAGATAACTCCGTTTAAAGGAGTGACATCGAAAACGAAAAGTTTTTTAAGAAATCTTTTTATTTTCTTCTTCTTTTTCTTCATCTTCATCATCTTCCTCTGGATTATAGCTCTTCTTTTCAATGATTACATAGGCAATGACCATCAAAATTGCCTGTATCATTATAGCGATTGGCCAACCAAACATCTCTGGCATATATAAACTTCTCTCATTAAAGAAAGTCAAAGCATAATTACGACAAACAACGCCTAGAATTGAACCAATAATATAGAAAACTAGGGTCACAATAAAATCAAATTTCCCATTGACGGCTTTTCTGATGATACCTGAACCGGCTGAACCAATCAAACAGATACCAAAACCAAATACGACGGCAGCAAAGAAAAAATATGGCGATACCTTGGTAGGTTTGTCTAAGAAGGAGGCATAATCAAAACTTCCCTTAATCGTGCCTAGTATGACTATCATATTAATACCAATGGTCGTAATTACAGTCATTAAGTAAAAGAGTTTAGTATAGGTATAGTCATTACTCAAGATTGGTGATCTCAAATTACCAGTAAAACTAAATGCTGTCCTTGACATGATCATGCCAAAAAATAAACCTATTATTAGATTGATGCACAAATTCGCTGAATTGTTGTAAAGATAGAATGCGAAAATAATGGCAACTATTAATAATGTATAGGCTATCGTTTTTTCAATCTGTCTCTTTGTCACACTTGCCCCCTTAAAAATATATTAATTAGCATTATACTATTTAAAAAATACATTTTAAAGGTTTTTTAACAAGTTATTTTATTAACAAAATTTCTGTCGAAATATAAGCAACATCTTTACAAAAAGGCATAAAAAAAGAGATAAATCGTAAGGATTTATCTCTTTTTAATTTTAGATCATTATTTGTCGCTATCGTTAACGATACTAGCTTGAGCAGCTGCTAGACGAGCGATAGGAACTAGATATGGTGAGCAAGATACATAGTTGAATCCAACTTTATCAAGGAAGTTGATAGTTGTTGGATCAGCTGAGTGTTCGCCACAGATGCCGACCTTTAAGTCAGGTCTTACTGAACGTCCACGTTGGATACCGATTTCTACCAATTCGCCAACACCTTCAAGGTCCATTCTCTGGAATGGGTCGAATTCAAGAATTTGACGATCGTAGTAGTATTGCAAGAATTTACCAGCATCATCACGAGAGAAACCAAAGCTCAATTGAGTTAAGTCATTAGTTCCAAATGAGAAGAATGTTGATTTTTCTGCGATATCATCAGCAATTAGACATGAACGTGGAGTTTCCATACATGTACCAATCTTATAACTTACGCTTACGCCAGCTTCAGCGATAACTCTTTCAGCTGTCTCTTTCATAATGTTATAGATGAATTCAAATTCTTTCTTGATATTCACAAGTGGTACCATCAATTCAACATGAACATCATATCCACATTCTTTCTTAACATTGATAGCTGCTTCAATAATAGCTTCTGTCTGCATTACAGCAATTTCTGGATAAGAGATATCCAAACGGCATCCACGGTGACCCATCATTGGGTTTTGTTCATGTAATGTAGATACTTTATCGATAATTACTTGAACATCTACACCTAAGTCATCAGCGATTTCTTGTTGAGTTTCTAAAGTCTTAGGTAAGAATTCATGTAAAGGTGGGTCTAAGTAACGAATTGTAACAGGCAAGTCCTTAGTCTCACGGAAGATTTCTTCGAAGTTTTCACGGTGTAATGGTTTAACTTTTTCTAGAGCCACCTTTCTCTCTTCGGTAGTCTTAGCCAAAATCATTTCACGATACGTTTCTTTTCGAAGAACATATGTTCAGTTCTTACAAGACCGATACCGCCAGCTCCAAATTCAATACCTTGTTTAGCATCAGCGGCAGTATCGCCATTAATCATGACGCCTAGTCTTCTTCTTTCATCAGCCCAAGTCATAAACTTAGCGAAGTTACCAGAAATTTGAGCAGGAACTGTCTTGATTTGGCCATCGTATACAGCGCCTGTATCACCATCTAGAGAAATCCAATCACCTTCTCTATATGCCTTACCGCCAAGAACGAATTCATCTTCGCCATGGAATACGATTTCGCCACAACCAGCTACACATGTAGTACCCATACCTCTAGCTACTACAGCAGCGTGAGATGTCATACCGCCACGAGCAGTTAAGATACCTTCTGATACGTGCATACCTTCGATATCTTCAGCTGAAGTTTCAAGACGCACTAAGATAACTTTCTTACCGTCTTTTGCCCAAGCAGAAGCTGTTTCTTGATTGAAGACAACTTGACCAGTAGCAGCACCTGGAGAAGCAGGTAGACCCTTAGCGATAGGTGTCTTAGCTTTTAAGTCATCTTGGTCAAATGTAGGGTGCAACAATGATGATAATTGTTTAGGTTCAACTTGCATCAACGCTTCATCTTTAGTAATCATGCCTTCTTCATATAAGTCAACAGCAATCTTTAGTGCAGCTTGTGCAGTCCTTTTACCGTTACGAGTTTGAAGGATGAATAATTTTCTTCTTTCGATAGTATATTCAAGATCTTGCATATTGTGGAAACGATCTTCTAGTTTCTTACATATTGCAACAAATTGTTCATATACTTCTGGCATATCTTTTTCTAATTCTTCGATATGTTTAGGAGTTCTAACGCCGGCAACTACGTCTTCACCTTGTGCATTCAATAGATATTCACCATAAATCTTATTTTCACCTGTTGAAGGGTTACGAGTAAATGCTACACCAGTACCACTTTCATCACCCATGTTACCGAATACCATCTCTTGAACGTTAACTGCAGTACCCCAAGCACTAGGGATATCATTCATTCGACGGTAGTAGATAGCACGATCATTCATCCAAGAACGGAATACTGCTTCGATCGCATTTAATAATTGTTCTTTTGGATCGCTAGGGAATTCTTTACCTAAAGCTTCTTTATAAATAGCTTTGAATTCGCTAACTAGACGTTTTAAATCATTGACATCAAGTTCGCTATCTAACTTAACGCCCTTTTCTTCTTTCAAACGGTCGATATGTACTTCAAACTCGCTCTTTGAAACACTCATTACAAC
>CALBGK010000134.1 GCA_937893115.1 uncultured Erysipelotrichaceae bacterium
ACTTAGACAAAATAATATCAAAGGTGAAATCTTAATCCTTGGCTATACTAGTCCTCATGATATCGATAAGGTTATCCAAAACGGCCTAACTCAAAGCATAGTCGATTTAGATTATGCCCGCTCTTTAATACCTCAGCTAAAAGATAAAAAACTCAAGGTTCATATTCAAGTCGATACCGGTTTACACCGTCTTGGTTTAAACTATGATGACATTCCTTCGCTTCTCAAAGTTTATGATATTAATGAATTTATCTTTAAAGGCATTTACTCCCACTTCTCTATGGCTGATAGTGCTAATGATGAAGCGATCAAATTCACTCTCATTCAAAATAGACGCTTTAATGGGGTCTTAAATTCGCTTAGGAGTAAGCATATCAATTTTGGTAAAGCACATCTACAAGGCAGTTATGGCTTTGTAAATTATCCTCATCTTGTCTACGACTACATTCGCATAGGCATGCTCATGTACGGGAATAAGATTACGCTTCAAAGCGATATCTTTAAGCCCCTAGATTTAAAACCTGTTCTTAGTCTCAAGAGTCATATCATTCATATCAACGAGATTAAAAAAGGCGAACATATCTCTTATGGTAGTGGCTATACAAGCGATTCAAATATGAAGATAGCTACGGTGTCCCTTGGTTATAAAAATGGCTATCCACGTAGCTTAAATCAAAAAGCTCTAGTTTATATAAATGAAAAATATGCCAAAGTAATCGGCATATGTATGGATCAATTGATCATTGATGTGACTAATATCGATTGTAAAGTTGATGATGTAGTAGAACTCATTGGCGAACACCATTATATCAATGCTACCTACGTCAGTTCTTTATGCGATTCCGTAGCTTGCGAATTATTATCGCGCCTATCACCCAATATCAAACATCTAGTCGTCTAGATTCTTATTTAGATAGTAGAGCCACTTATCATATAATTGCTTCGCATTGTCCTTAGATAATTTAGGTGAAAAAGTACTTAACTTATCACTTCTAAAGTCATCCATAGAAAAATAATTACAATATAAACCTGCAAGTCTGGCAGCCCCTAGGGCTGTCGATTCTTTATTTTCATTGCGTATGACATCAATACCTAGGATATCGCTTTGAAATTGTAATAAGAAATTATTTTCTGAAGCTCCTCCATCGACTTTTAAACTGTCAATGCCAAAATCAATATCATTTTCTATCGCGTCAATTAAGTCTTTAACTTGATAAGCCATGGCTTCTAGACTAGCTCGCACTAAATAGCGATAGTCGCTGCCTCTAGTTAGACCAAAGATAGCTCCCTTGGCTTTTTCATTCCAATGTGGTGCTCCCATACCGGTAAAAGACGGAATGATATAGACACCTCCATTATCTTTTAAACTTTTAGCTATTTCTTCCGTCTGTTTAGCGCTTTGAATAATCCTTAAACCATCGCGTAACCATTGGATCAAAGAACCTGAGACAAAGATACTACCTTCTAGGGCATAAGATAGATTGCTGATATTTTCATCTTTAATCTTGTCACTCAAGCTCCAAGCGACAGTTGATAATAAACCATTTTTAGAATTGACTATATCATCACCCGTATTGATAAGTAAGAAGCCGCCAGTACCATAGGTATTCTTACTCTCACCTCTTTTAAAACAAGATTCACCAAACAGAGCAGCTTGTTGGTCACCGACTAGGGCATTGATAGGATTCTTCTCCCCTGCCAAAGTCATCAGCCGTATTTTTAATTTCTGGCAAGATATATTCAGGAATATCAAAGAGTTTCAATAATTCTTCATCCCATTTGAGTGTCTTAATATTCATGAGGCAAGTTCTAGATGCATTAGTAACATCAGTGGCATGAACTTTGCCATTAGTAAGTTTATAAAGTAGCCAGGTATCAACTGTTCCAAAGAGCAAATTCTCATTCTCTCTGGCTCCCTCAACATTCTCAAATATCCACTTGATCTTTGTGACGCTAAAGTAGGAATCAAGTATGAGACCTGTCTTTTCTTTGATGAAATCTTCATATCCGGCGTCTTTATAACGTTTTACTATTTCACTTGATTGCCTAGATTGCCAGACGATGGCATCATAGATAGGTTTACCTGTCGTCTTATCCCACATGATGGTCGTCTCACGTTGATTAGAGATACCGATAGAGATAATATCTTTGACATCAATCTGTTCATCATAAAATAGCTCTTGAATGACGCTTAAGGTCGAAAGCCATATCTCATTAGGGTCTTGTAAGACATAACCTTCATGAGGAAAATAGTTCTTCACTTCTTTCTGTGCACTCTTGATGACTTTTTGATTGTGGTCGATAATAATAGCCCGAGTAGATGTCGTACCCTGGTCAATAGCCAATATATATTTCATGTTCACCTCTCCAATACTATGCGTTTATTGATACACTTATCGATAAAAGACTTATCGTGTTCAACAATTAACATTGTCATCTCGCTTTTAGCAATGAGATCTTCTTCTATCATCATACGGGCAAAGATATCTAAGTAATTCATCGGTTCATCCAAGATATAAAGATGGGCATTCTTACATATGCATAAGACTAAGGCCAACTTCTTTTTTTGCCCCATAGAATAAGTAGCTACATCACTTTGGTAGAGTTTTCCCTCAAATCCTAGTTTCGCTAGTGTCGAATAGACGCGATGGATGTCAATATTTTCTCTTTCACAAATTTCTGTAATACTGCCTTTTAAATAATCTAACTCTTGTGGCAAATAGGAGATGATAAGATTATTAGCTAGATATAGTTCACCTTGGTAGTGATCATTTTCCTTGAGCAAGCATTTGATTAAGCTTGTCTTACCACTTCCATTATTTCCTTCAATTAAAACGATATCTTTATAATTGATATTGACACTTATAGGTTCAAATAATTTTCTATCATATACAATACTGAAATAGTCTAATGAAATAAGTGTATTTTTAGGATGGACAAGTGGATATAATCTAAGTTCTTCATCTTCATCAATATTCTCTATAGCTCTTTGTTTATTGATGACCATCTGCTCTTTACGCTTTTTAATATTCTCAGCCCTTTTCATCAAGCGTTTAGCTCTAGCACCGATAAAGCCTCTGTCACATGGCCCATTGCCTATTTTTTCACCCTCTTTTTTATTGGCGAAATAAGTGGCTTGTTCAATGGATTTATTTAATCTTGTAATCTCTTTTTTTAAGCGGATATTCTTATTGATATTATATCTTTTAAAATCGAGATAATTCTGATACCAAGAAGAAAAATTGCCATTATATAATTCAATATTGCCATTAGAAAATTCTAGGATGTGGTCAACAACAAGGTCTAAGAAATAACGGTCATGGCTGACTAATAAAAAGTTATCCTTAGAATGCAGATATTCAGCTAGCTTTTCTCTTCCCTTTAAATCTAAGTGATCATTAGGCTCATCAATCAATAGGTAGTAGTCGTCATCACTAAAAAGAATGGCTAATTGAAATTTAGTCTTTTCACCACCTGATAATTCTTTATATGGTCGACTTAATAAGTATCTATCTAGGCCTAATAGATTAAATTCCTTCTCAAAGCGCCAATATTCAATCTCAGGTTTAAGCAAATAGACTAAATCTTCTAGATTGATATCTTCATGAGTGATAGAAAAAGGAAAATAAGCAACCGGCACTTTGATATCGATGGCGCCGCCATCATCTAAAGTCCCATCTAACAGTCTTAAAAAAGTCGTCTTCCCTTCACCATTACGACCGATTAATCCTAAGCGGTAACTAGTATCAAAGCTGAATGATACATCATCAAAAACCGGCTCAGGACTGCCTTCATAACTAAAATATAAATGTCGTATATCTACTAAGCTCATACCTTAAATTTAGACATATATAAGTGAATTTGTAAAGCAAGAGAATTGACATTTTTTTAATAGGTAATTAAAATTTAACTCGTGAAATATAGAAGCGAATTACAGGATTTATTGATTACCATCAACCACAAATTTGAAAACCAAATCAGTGGTATCTTTTTGCCGCTTGGTGTAACACCTATGCAGGCAAAGGTCATTGCAGTCATTCATAAAAACGAGGCGGTGAGCGTACAGAAATTGACAGAAGATTTACAGATTACGTATCCTAACTGTTCTAATATTCTTAAGAGAATGGTTAAATACGATTTAATCGAAAAAGTAAAAGACGGCGATGATAAAAGAATTGTAAAACTAAAGCTTACAGAAAAAAGCTTATCTTTAGTCGATAGAATCGAAAATAAACTTAATGATATCGATTTATGTTTTATGAAATTAGATAAAGAAGAGTACGAAATGATTACTCGCAGTTTGAACATTTTAAATGAGATTTTAGGAGATCAACAAGATGAATTTAGGTATTGATGTTGGTTCTACAACAATTAAATGTACTTTGCTCAAAGATCAAGAGATTCTCTTTAAGACCTATAAGAGACATAATTGTCAAGTCAATGAAGCCTTGGCTGAACTTCTCAAAGAAATAAAAGAGCAGTTTCAGATCGATAAGCTACATATAGCTATCTCTGGCAGTGCCGGCATGGGAATGGCTAATGAGCTACAGATTCCCTTCATTCAAGAGGTGTACGCTACAAGAGTTGCAGCACAAAAATATCTAGATGAGCCCGATTGTATTATTGAACTAGGTGGCGAAGATGCCAAAATACTATTTTTAAGTGGTGGTGTCGAAGTCCGCATGAATGGAACCTGCGCTGGTGGAACTGGCGCTTTTATCGACCAGATGGCCCAACTTTTAAATGTGGAGGTCGGTGAATTAAATGAGCTTTCAAAAAAACATAAAAAATTATATACTATCGCTTCTAGATGCGGTGTCTTTGCCAAGTCGGATATTCAACCTCTGATCAATCAAGGAGCTAAAAAGGAAGACTTAGCGTGCAGTATGCAATCAAACTATCACAGGTCTTGCCCAAGGAAGAGATATTAAAGGCAAGATAGTCTACTTAGGTGGACCTTTAAGCTTTAATAGCGAACTTAGAAAAGCCTTTGATGAGACTTTAAACTTAAAAGGTATCTTCCCTGAAAATAGTCTATACTTTGTCGCTTTAGGTGCAGCCATCATGGCTGAAAATGAAAGTGAACTGAGCATTAAAAAGATTTTAGATGAACTATCTAGCAATCATGTCAGCATGAACTACCATTCATTAGCACCTTTATTCAATGATGAAGCTGAATATGAGAAATTTAAGAAGCGTCATGAAAAAGCTCATGTCAATATCCTGCATCCAGAAAAGATAGAAGGCAATGTCTACTTAGGTATCGACGCTGGAAGTACGACTTTAAAACTTGTCTTAATCAATGAGAAACAAGAAATCGTCTATTCATCTTATCGTTCTAATCTAGGCAATACCTTAAATTTAGTCTTAGAGGATTTAAAAGGTCTATATGAACAAAATCCTGACATGCATATCATCTCATCCTGTGTCACCGGTTATGGTGAAGACCTCATCAAATCAGCTTTTAAAGTTGATATGGGTGTCGTTGAAACCATGGCTCACTTCACAGCAGCTAAAACTTTCATGCCTGATGTCGACTTTATCATCGATATCGGTGGCCAAGATATTAAATGTTTCAAGATACGCAATGGCTGTATCGACAATCTATTTTTAAATGAAGCTTGTTCGAGCGGATGTGGCTCTTTCCTTCAAACCTTCGCCACAGCTTTAAATTATTCGATCGAAGACTTCGCCTCTTTGGCTCTATTTGCCAAGCATCCTGTCGACCTAGGTTCTAGATGTACGGTCTTTATGAATTCTTCGGTTAAACAAGCTCAAAAAGATGGCGCAACTATCGAAGATATCTCGGCTGGACTATCGATTAGCGTCGTTAAAAATGCCCTATATAAAGTAATTAGGGCCAGCGCTAGTGACTTAGGTAAAAATATTATCGTACAAGGCGGCACTTTCTATAATGATGCCGTCTTGAGAGCTTTTGAAATGGAATTAAATACTGAAGTTAAAAGACCTAATATCGCCGGTTTGATGGGCGCTTATGGCTGTGCCTTATATGCCAAAGAGAATTCTAGCCCTGATAATGTATCAAGTCTTTTAAATTATGAAGACCTCTGTGCCTTCCAAAATAGTGTTAGACAGGTACAGTGCGGACTATGTAATAATCATTGTCAATTGACCATCCACTCTTTCGGCAAAGATTCTCGCTTTATCGGTGGCAATAGATGCGATAGACCAATAGCTAATAAAAAGAGTTTAGATGATTTGAATATCTATGAATACAAGCGTCAACTACTTCATGAATTTGAACCAGTAGCTGGCAAAAGAGGCCAAATAGGTCTGCCTATGGCATTAAACATGTATGAGATGTATCCGTTCTGGTATAACTTCTTCACCGATTTAGGCTTTGAAGTAATCACTAAATTTGAAAAGAATATGGAAAACTTCCGTAAAGCTCAAAATTCTATTCCTAGCGATACGATATGTTTCCCAGCCAAGATGGTTCATGCAGCTATCTATTCTTTATTAGATATGAAAGTCCCTTATATCTTCTATCCATGTATGACTTACAATATCAAAGAAGATAATACGGACAATAACTATAATTGCCCAGTAGTAGCCTACTATCCTGAAGTTATTGAAGCCAATGTTAAAAGAATTGATGAGACTACTTTTATCTCACCATTTATCGCCATTCATAATCGCAAATTATTCCCCGCTAAGATTTATGAGGTCTTAAGTCCTATATTTAAAGATTTAACTTTAGTTGAAGTGATTAAAGCTTCTAAAAAGGCTTATGATGCATATGAAAATCACTTACTAAAGATTAAACAAAGAGGTCAAGAAATCATCACCAAGGCTGAAATATTAGATAAACCTATCATCATCTTAGCTGGTCGTCCATATCATATCGATCCGCTCATCAACCATGGTATCGACAGATTACTAGCGGGTTATGATGTGGCAATAGTGTCTGAAGATGCGGTCGATTGTGACTTTAATAAGAGCAAGCTAGAAGTCTTGAATCAATGGTCATACCACTCTAGACTATATGCTGCTGCTCACTATATCAAAGACAAACCAAATATGAATTTAGTACAACTTGTATCCTTCGGCTGCGGTATTGATGCCATCACTACTGATGAAGTTAGAGAAATACTTGAAGGTCATGGCAAAATATATACTCAATTAAAGATAGACGAGATCACTAATCTTGGTGCTATCCGCATCCGCTTTAGGTCTTTGCTCACAGCTTTACATCAAAAGGAGTTACAAAATGACAAATAAAGTAGTATTCACTTCCGAAATGGCTAAGGATTACACTATTTTAATTCCCATGATGTGTCCTATCCATTTCACTCTAGTTAAAAATGTCTTAGTTAATTCTCGATACAAAGTCGAACTTTTGACCAATACTGGCAGTGATGTCATCGATGCTGGCTTAAAATATGTGCACAATGATACTTGTTATCCAGCTTTGTTAGTCATCGGTCAAATGATAAATGCCTTACAAAGCGGCAAGTATGATATCAATAAGACGGCTTTAATCATCACCCAGACCGGTGGTGGTTGTCGTGCCAGCAATTACATCTATCTGCTCAGAAAGGCGCTTAAAAAGGCTGGGCTTGAACATATACCAGTCATCTCTTTAAATTTTTCTGGTCTTGATTCACAACCTGGCTTCAAACTTGACATCAAAACTATTCGCTGTCTTTTAGCTGCCCTTGTCTATGGCGATTTGCTCATGGACTTATCTAATCAATGTAAGGCCTATGAAGTAAATAAGGGCGAATCGATGAAACTGGTCGATGAGTGGATAGAAAGATTATCTGAAGATTTTAAAAAAGGTGCTTCCACCAAGAAAAGTGAGATGAAACATAAGCTCAAAGAGATAACTATCTCATTTACGAAAATTCAATTAAATAAAGTACCTAAGGTAAGAGTTGGAATAGTTGGCGAGATATATATCAAATACTCATCTCTTGGCAATAATAATCTCGAAGACTTCTTGAATAAGGAAGATTGCGAAATCAAGGTTCCAGGTATCATGGGTTTCATGTTGTATTGCATATATAATTCCATTGAAGATCATTACCTCTATGGCGGCAAATTATCTAAACTATTAACTTTTAAAGCCATCTATCAATATGCCTTAGGCCTTGAAAAGATGATTATCGATGCCATCAAAGAAAATTCTAACTTTGAAGTTCCAAATGATTTCAATAATCTCATCCACGAAGCCAGTAAGGTCATCAATATTGGCACTAAGATGGGTGAAGGATGGCTATTAACTGGTGAGATGATGGAATTAAATGCTTCTGGTTTTAAGAATATTATCTGTACGCAACCATTCGGTTGTCTTCCTAATCACATCGTCGGTAAGGGCATGATTAGAAAAATAAAAGAACTTGATCCTACTTGTAATATCGTCCCTATCGACTATGACCCTGGTGCCAGCAATGTCAACCAAGAAAATCGCATTAAGTTGATGCTGGCCATCGCTAGAGAAAATCTCGAAAAAAAATAAACATAAAGCCGATGTATATCCATAACACATCGGCTTTTTACTTCTTTCCATTATTGATATAAGAATACAGACAACCACAATATGATTGATGGTAGAGATCTAGCTTGCTATTTAATTCATTATTCTTATCTATGCCACCATCTTTTTTAAAGTCACTGATAAGAAACTTAATGCCATATTCTTGCTCTAATTTCTTACCTAGTTCATTAATATAATTAGCATTTTTATGATTAGATATGCTCATGACGGTCGTGCAATAATCAAAGTGGTGACTACTTGCATATTTAAAGGCTTCCCTCATGCGCATGCCATAACATTTAACACAACGCCGATATCCTTCTTTATCATCCTTATATTTAGATATAGCCTTTAAAAAGCTATCTTGATGGCTTTCAGGAATGACTAATTTGATATAGTGTTCATCCTCTATCATCTTTAAGTAGCGTTCAAGCTCGCCTAAACGCTTTTGATATTCACTATTTGGATAGATATTATCATTAGTATAATAGATAGTAATATCAAAATATTTATCTAAAAGTATCAAAGGATAGACACTGCAAGGACCACAACATACATGTAGAAGTAACTTCTTTCTGCCTTGTAAAGAAGCTACTTCTTTTTTAAATTCTTGATGATATTTACTCATTGTCGATAAACA
>CALBGK010000135.1 GCA_937893115.1 uncultured Erysipelotrichaceae bacterium
AATATCTTGACCAAAGGAAATATTATTAGCTATTTTCATCTTGATGATAGATAGACTAGTCTCATATTCTGGCGATTCAATATTGACATTTAAGCCTTGATTGAAACGAGAGATGATTCTTTCTTCAAGCCCATCGATATCATTAGGTGACTTATCAGCAGTTATACAGACTTGTTTGCGGTTGGAGATCAAATCATTAAAGATACTAAAGAATATTTCGTGTGTCTTATTTTTACCAGCGATGAATTGAATATCATCAACTAAGAGCAAGTCTAAGTCATGAAATTGTTGTTTAAACTCATCTATCCTTTTATTTTTTACTGATTGATAGACACCTTCCACAAAGTTTTCACTAGAAATATAGCCTATCTTCTTACTAGGATCTAAGGCCTTTACTTGATTACCTATCGCATTTAATAGATGGGTTTTACCTAGACCTGTATTTCCATATATAAATAAAGGATTATATATCATACCTAAGCTTCTAGCACAGGTTGTGGCAGCTACATGAGCTTGACTATTTGAACGACCGACAACGAAATTATCAAAGGTCTGTTCAGCGACTGGTTCTGTTTGTAGAAATGATGAATCAGTAGTGTTGTTGAGCTTAAATTTAGTGATGTAGTCTTTTTCTTGAATAAACGTCACATCGACATGACGACCGATCTGCATCTCTAAACTAAATTCTATTAATTGTTTAATCTGTTTAATTAATACATAAGTAGCGAACGAAGGGACGACAACTAAAGCAGTAGTTTCTTCTAAGGAAGCCAAATAAGTATCAGTAAAATATGAATCAAAGTCCTCCTGTCTAATTTGGGAAGACTCTAAAACTCCTTTTAGGGTTATATTCCATAATTCGCTTAATCTAAGATCTATTGTATTCATTTTGATATCACCCCTTGTAAGTATCTATCATTATAAGCGTGAAAAAGCTATTTTACCATGTTAAAATTGACCGCAAAAAACTTATCCACATTTAAAAATCTTAAACTGTCTTGATATTATCGTTAATTTATGAATTATCCACATCTTTCCACATCTTTTTAAAGTGGATAACTTATCCACAATTTAAAATTGTGTGAATAATGGTGGACAAATACAAAGTATGAACATCAAAATGTGGAAAAGCATATATAGAAAATAGCTTAAATAAAGGTGATTTCTAAGTTTTCCACATATCAACAGGGTGTGGATAAGTACTAAATATGACGGTGGATAAAATATTAATAAGTGATAAAGATAAAATTAAGATAATGTTAATTATCAACATTTTTAAAGTTAGTTTATCCACATTTCCACACTTATGAAAATATAGTTTAATTTTTCATAAAAAATATTGACTTTATTCATGAATGTATTAAAATCTAATCATAAAACATTGAAAAGAAGAGTACTTTAGTAGGAAATTTAAAGAGAGTCTCGTTTTGGTGCGAAGAGACATGGAATACTAAAGGAAGATGGTCTTGGAGTTGCTGGTGCGATGAGTATCAGACGAAATGCACACGTTATAGTGCTAGGATATGATAGTATCTGAAAGAGGTAGCTTAGGCTATAAATTAAGGTGGTAACACGATTATACAAGTCGTCCTTATGGACGGCTTTTTTATGTATAGGGGGGTGAAATGGTGATTAAGATTAAAAATGTATCTAAGTCCTTCACGGTTAAGAATAAACATATCGATGCAGTGAAGAATGTCTCACTAGAAATATATGATAATGAGATATTTGGCATCGTCGGTTATTCAGGAGCTGGCAAATCAACTTTAGTAAGACTAGTAAATGGCTTAGAAAAAGTAGATAGTGGCGAGATTATCATCGATGGTGATGACATCACTAAGATGAGTGAAAAAAATTTACGTAAGAAAAGACAAAAAATAGGCATGATATTTCAACATTTTAATCTCTTATGGTCTAGAACAGTGCTTGAAAATATTGCCTTTCCATTAGAGATAGCAGGAGTTGAAAAAGCTAAACGTCTAGAATTATCTAAACAGATGGCAATAAAGGTTGGACTAGAAGATAAGATAAATGTCTATCCTAGTAATCTATCTGGTGGTCAAAAACAGCGTGTGGCAATCGCTAGAGCTCTAGTGTTAAATCCGGGCATCTTATTATGTGATGAGGCAACTAGTGCACTGGACCCTAAGACGACTGAGGATATCTTGGAATTATTAAAAGAAATCAATAAGGAATATCATCTCACTATCTTGATGATTACTCATCAGATGGAAACAGTTCAAAAGATATGTCATCGCATCGCTGTTATGAAAGATGGTGAAGTAGTAGAGACAGATACGGTTGAAAATGTCTTCACTAATCCTAGTCATCCAGTGACTAAAGAACTGATTCAAACCGTCGATACCGGTGTCAATGTCATCAAGTTAGCTAAGAGCTTAAAGGAAAAATATCCTGATGGACATCTGTTGCGTGTAACTTTTGAAAATAAGAATAGTGAAAAGCCCATCCTCTTTGAAGTGGCAACCAAATTAAATATTCCTATTAATATCGTCAGTGCCAATATCAAAAATACGCAAGTTGGTGCCTTAGGCGTCATCTATATTCATATTGAAGCTAGAAGAGATATTGCACCTTTGATCACTGAATTAGAGAAACAAGATGTCGTTGTGGAGGTGGTATAGAATGTTAGAACTTTTTGGACAATTATATGAACCACTATGTGAAACACTATTCTTGACATTTGTACCTCTTGTCATCGCTATAATTCTTGGTTCAATCATCGGTGTTATCATCTTTGTCAGTGGTGATAATGGCATCATCGATGTAAATAAGAATATCTTTACGAAAATATTACATGTAGTCTGTGATGGCTTGGTAAATATCTTTAGGTCTATACCTTATCTGATTTTATTAATTTGGTTAATACCGGTAACTAAATTTCTAGTTGGATCTACTATCGGCGCTGAGGCTGCCATTCCATCGCTCACCCTTTCAGCTACACCATTTTTTGCCCGCATGGTCGTCATTGCCTTTAATGAAGTAGATAAGGGCACAATAGAAGCTTCTAAAGCTATTGGTGCTAATACCCTGGAAATAGTATTTAAGGTATTGATACCTGAAAGTATGCCAGCCTTAATATCTTCAATTGCAGTCACAGCTATCAATCTAGTATCTTATAGTACTATGGCTGGAGCTGTCGGCGCAGGTGGTTTAGGTTTTGAAGCCTACCAATACGGTATGATCAGAAGAAATACACCGCTCATGTTGGCATCGACCGCATTAATTATTGTTATTGTCTTCGCTATTCAATTAATTGGCGATTTTATAAGTAAGAAAGTTGATAAACGTTAGGAGGAAAATATGAAAAAGATTATCACATTACTTTTATCTCTATTGATACTAGCTGCTTGTTCAAGCACAAATCCTACTGAAACTGAGACAACCGTAACTGATGACAGTGAAGAATTAGTAACTATCACTGTCAGCTGTACTGCTGAACCTCATGCGACAATTCTAGAATTTGCTAAACCTCTACTAGAAGAAAAAGGTTACAATCTAGAAATTGAAATTCTTGATAACTATTACATCTTCAATACTGCTTTAGATTCTGGAGATGTAGACGCTAACTTCTTTCAACACATCGTCTTCTTAAATAATGAAGTTGAAGAAAAAGGTTATAAGATTGTAAATGCAGGTGCAATCCATATTGAACCATTTGGTTTCTATTCATCAAAATATGAAAGTATAGATGATATCGAAGACGGTGCAACTGTCATCATTTCTAACTCTATTTCTGACCATGGACGTCTATTGAGCATGTTAGAAAAAGCTGGTCTTATTACTTTGAAAGAAGGCGTTGATGTAATCAATGCGACAGTTGAAGATATCGCTGAAAATCCAAAGAATTTGAGCTTTGTCGAAGCAAATCCTGAATTATTAGCTAGTGCTTATACTAATGGTGATGGTGATTTAGTTGGTATCAACGGTAACTACGCTATCGGCGCTGGATTAAATCCTGCTGAAGATGCATTAATTCTTGAAAGCGCTGAAGACAATCCATATGTAAATGTAGTAGCATGTCGTGAAGGTGAAGAAAATTCAGATAAGATTGTTGCTCTAGTTGAGACATTAAAATCTGATGAAGTTAAAGAATTCATCCTTGAACACTACCAAAACTCTGTAATTCCTGTTGAATAAGAATTAAAATTGGAAGATAAAAACAAGTGAGTTAAATACAATTAGCTCACTTTTATTTTGTTTTAATATCATTCCCATTTATCTTTAATCAAAAATTTATGATATTTCTCATATATCCATTAATAAGGAGGAATAATAATGATGCAAATATATGGATATGTAAGAGTATCAAGTAGTGATCAAAATGAAGAAAGACAGATAGTAGAATTATCTAAAAGAGGTGTAGTTTTAAAGAACATTTATATCGATAAACAATCTGGTAAAAACTTCGATAGACCACAATATATTAAATTAGTTAAGAAGCTGAAACATGGCGATTTACTCTATATATTAAGTATTGATAGATTAGGAAGAAATTATCTAGAAATTCAAGAACAATGGCGCGTATTAACTAAAGATAAAGGCGTTGATATCTGTATTATTGATATGCCCCTGCTAGATACAAGAAAAGGTAAAGATTTAATGGGAACCTTTATAGCTGATTTAGTTTTACAAATATTATCATTTGTAGCTCAAAATGAGCGTGAAAATATTAAAAAGAGACAAGCTCAAGGTATAGCTGCTGCCAAGGCTAGAGGAGTTAAATTCGGTAGACCAGAAATAATACCACCAGATAATTTTGAACAATTGATAGAAGACTGGCGAAATAAAAAGATATCCATGACAGAAGTTCTTAGGATATCTAAGATGAGCGAAGCAACTTTTTATCGAAAACTTAAAAAGCACAAAAATATAAATAGTATGTAGCATTCTATTAAAAGGTACACCTTCTAACAGAAAATCGTATTGTATTTCAGTATATATTAAATTGTAAATTATTATCAATATTTTGCATATATTTTAAGCTTTCGGTTAATTTTTTTATACACTTTTTCTCTTTTCCAAATCATTTTTCTCATTCTCATAAAGTGTACCTTTTGATAAGAAAAAGCTTTAAGGGAGAGAAAAAAACATATGAAACAGAGATGTTTAAAAAAGACTTGTCTATTATTGCTTGTTGGCACATTATTGTTGGTTAATTATCCATTCGCTGGATATACAGTATATGCTCAAGAAGAACCAACAATAACACAGCCAAGTGACATCGAAGAAACGACAAACACAGAAATTGAAAAGGCTACAGAGCATTCAATTGAGAATGTAAGTGAGACTAGCGATACTGAAGTTTTAAATACCACTGTTGATACAGATGAAACTATAGAAGTGCCAGAGGAAGCAATGGTTATTTCTGGTGGTGTTTATTATGGAATATCTAAGGAATGGTATGATAATAATTATCCTAATGGCGATGTTATCAAATTTGCTCTGACAATACCGAACAATGTTATAAGCATATCTTTCGAAGGTTTTACTGATACATGGTCAAATGATAAACAAAGAGAAAAGTGCATAACAAACTATAACTATGATAGTGATAAAACATATACAGATAAGTATGAAGTAGTAAGCATAGATTTTTCAAACGCTACAAATTTAAAAGAAATTGGTAATCAAGCCGCGAACCACAGTACATATTTATCAGGAGCAATAGATTTATCCAATACTAAAGTAGAGACATTGGCTAAATCAGCTTTTAATGATTGTCCTAATATAACGGGTGTTATCTTACCTGCAACATTAAAACATATAGGCAGTACTTCTGAAGGGAGTGTATTTAATAGCTGCACAAATCTAGAATTTATTCGCACTGCAGGTGGTGATCCTAATGCGATATTTGAATTGCCTAAAGGATTAGAAACCATTGGAAAACAAAGCTTTGAAGGATGTAAAGGATTTCCGGCTAATACAACAGTTATAATTCCAGAATCAGTAAAATATGTGGGAACTGAAGCGTTTGATGAGAGTTCAAATATCACAAATATTTTTGTTATGACCGATGATGCGAATAACTACAATGGCGGTGCCTTCAAAGATAATAATGGCGGGTATGGATTGGGCAAAAGATTAATAGTCTTTAAGAATTGCGCCTCTAAAAGTACATTTAATCCAAGTGGCCTTACAAGTTACAAAAATGCTGTTACTTACGAATTCACTCTTAAATATGATGATGTGAGGGATGAGAAGAAACTTTGGGGACGAGCTGTTAATGTATCTAAGGGAGAAGATGGAAATTGGTTTGTTGATGAAAACTATCTTATTCCAAATATTCCAGACGAAAGTATTCCTGTTGGATATACTGCTGGATGGATTTATAATGATGCTCCTTTAACTAATAAAACGCTCTTAAAACCATCAGGAGATGAATTAGTTTTAAATGTATCATATGTATTATCTGAACCAACTATTGAATTTATCGTTGATGGTGAGGCAATTGAAAGCGATAGTACATATCCTAAATTAAATCTCTCGAATAATGAAGAACATACCATAGGTGTTAAAGTAAGTCATCCGATAGAGACGGTTGAAAATGCTGATGTCAAAGTTAAATTTGAATACGCATGGACAGATGTCTGGAAAGGCGGAAGTCAAGGAGAACGTATGGAAGAGGATGGTTTTGGTAGATATAATCTATGGGACAATCCAGATGTAACAAACACTATAAGCATTAATGGTCCAGAGCACGAAAGGACAAACACAGGAAATTATTCTGGTGAAGATTATGGTGATGGCTATTATCTTGTAGAAATATATGGATACTATTGTCCAAAATCTGGTGGTGCATGGAAACTATTCTATAAATCAGCTAGCACTGTCATAGGATCTGATCCTGAGCGCACTACCAATACTGCTTATCTATTCGATGTTATCACATCGGCACCAGTTAAAAGTCCTGATGTTACGTTCAGTGGAAATACAGTAAAATATGGATATCATAACGCTGAGATCATAGCTACGGTGTCAGACATCGATGGGCAAATAAATACATATCAATGGTACAAATCTACTGATTTTGATAAAAGATCGGGCAAAGAGATAATACCCGGAGCCAATTCAACTAGTTTAAATATAGAAGATGGAAAAGATGTCGGAAGCTATAACTATTATCTCGAAATCACATCGACCAAAGAATCTAATGGCGATACTATCAAAAAGGATTATCCTGTAACACTTACAGTTGAAAAAGCACCTAGCACCCTTGTGATTAAGACTCTTAATATGGATAAGACTTACGATAAATTACAAGTATCTAATCCATTAGTTGAAAAGACAGGAAGCACAAGTCCTATCACCTTTACTTGGTATATCAAGAATGGCGATACTTATACTGAACTGGCTACTAGTCCTAGTGATGCAGGATCTTATAAGGTGGTCGCTAGAGTTGAAGAGGATATGAATCATGGTAGTGCTGAGGCAGAAAAGACCTTCGAAATTCTCAAGGCTACACCTAATCTTCCTATCTTAGATGTCTTTACAATTAAAAAAGGAAGTAGCCTATCTTCTATTAGTCTCCCTACTGGTTTTACATGGTTAGATGAAAACCAAATTGCAAGTGAACTAGGAGTTCATAGCTTCAAGGCAACCTATATGCCAAGTGATAGTCATAATTATTTGAGCGTGGAAGTTGATATTGCAGTAAATGTCGTTCCAGCTTTAGTTACAATCAATCATCTTCCAACTATTAGTGCTAGTGATAAGACTATAACGGTTGGTGATAAGTTCGATCCTAAAAAGGATGTAACAGCTAGCGATATAGAGGATGGTGATTTATCTGATAAGATTGAGATTGTCGAAAATACTTTAGATGCATCCAAAGCAGGCGCTTACTATATCACCTATAAAGTGGCAGATACCAAAGGTGCCTACACTCTTAAACGCATCATTATCACAGTCAAAGATAAGGAAGTGCCAGTTAGCCCATCTAATCCTGATGACGGAAGAATGGAAGTACCTAATACTGGTGTCAATTCTAAAATAAATCAAAACATCATGATTGGCTCAATGTTTGCGATACTTCTTATCTCAGTTATAGTATCGTTGTTCTACTTTAAACATCATAAAAGTAAATAAGAAAAACTAAAGGTATAGTTCTTTTGCCAACTATGCCTTTTTTGATTCTAAGTTAGCACTTTAGTGCATTATAATAATATGCAAATATCTATTTAGAGATTAAAATACTTTGATATAATTTGAAGAGGCAAGTAAATCAACATAGGAAGATAATTCATTAGATAAAAATAATAAAAGGAAAGGATTGAGGTAATGCTAAAAGTTAAAAATGATAAGGATAATTACTTAGGCAGATACGATAACGCTGAATATGAGTATATCTTTGGCAGTGATGATGATTTGTTATTGATACGCAAGACTTATGCAACTGCAGCTAAAAAGCTTGGCAGTATGACAGTTAAGGGTGAGATATTAGAAAGACAAGAGTCTATGTCCCTCTCTCATTTTCTGTATTTCTTTATAGAAGAGATGGTTGATGCTCTAGAAGATTTTATGAATAATTCTTCCAAAGAGACTATCGATGAAAATAAAGATAGAGTATTAGATATTAATTTGGAAGATCTATTTAAAAAACTGCCTGAAGAATTTGATGCATCAATCAATAGAATTAGAGATTCCGGCCATATCGTCAGTCAGGAATTTGTCAATTCTTTTAATGACGGACTCATCTTTGACAGTCATCCACTAGATGATAGTTTAAAGAAATCTAAATTCGTCAAAGCTTTTAAAAGAAGTATGGGACAAATATTATATGAATACTCATTGCGTTTCAGCTTGAATTACGTGATATCTATCGCCTTTGTGAAGTATTTAAAAGATAATGACGACAAGATAATCTTAGAATATCGAACTATGCCTATTCCTTATGAAGCAGCTTTAAAGCTCAGAGAAGAAATAAATGGCGAATAAGTTCGGTTAAATAACTCTGATGTTTCATTTATTTTGATAAAGAAAAGTACCATTTGAATTCGAATATATCCCCTATATCTAGAAAGTGGCGTTTTTTTTGTATAATTTTTTGTATAATTTAATTAAAGATAAATATTAAAGATCATAATTAAAAGAAATACAGTATCTTTTCTAATCAAGGCAGGTGAATAATATGAAAAAAGAAAAATGGATTACTGTAACTAATAAGTATACTTACTTACTTCTTCTAACAATTCCTGTGGCTATTATTAAGATAATATTCTATGACTTGAAGCAAACCAATATCAGCGATATCAGTTTCCAGATATTCTTATCAATCATAATAGCCATAATAGGAATCTACTTCTTTGTGAGATTGAATAGCTATTCACTATGGATGAACCCAAATCATCCAAAACCAAACAATGATGATAGGTAGTAACTACCTATCGTTTTTGATTTGTTGTATAATACGATAGTTGGAGAAAAATTATGACAAGATGTGCAATAGTAGTGCCATGTTACAACGAAGAAGAAGTATTTGAAGATAGTAATGCTAAACTCTTAGTGGTACTTAAAGATTTAATAGATAAAAAGAAGATATCAAATGATAGCTATATTTTATATGTTGATGACGGATCGAAAGATAAGACTTGGGCAAAGATTAAAAAAGCCTATGATGAAAGTAAACATGTCTATGGCTTAAAATTAGCTGCTAATAAGGGGCATCAAAATGCCTTATATGCAGGTCTTATGCATGCTAAGGAAAATACAGATATCTCGATATCGATAGATGCTGATTTACAAGATGATACAAATGTAATGGAAGAAATGATAGACCATTATCATAATGGCAGTGATATCGTCTTTGGTGTTAGAAATGATAGAAGCAGTGATTCTTTCTTTAAACGTTTTACTGCTCAATCATTCTATAAATTAATGAATATCTTAGGAGCTAAGAGTGTCTATAATCACGCTGACTTCCGTTTGATGTCTAAAAGGGCGATGGAAGAATTATCCTTGTACGAAGAGACACATTTATTCTTGCGCGGTATCATGCCAGAATTAGGCTTTAAGACTTCGATGGTCTACTATTCACGTAAAGAGCGCTTGATGGGCGAATCAAAATATCCTTTAAAGAAGATGTTATCATTTGCTTTTAATGGTATTACTTCCTTTAGTGTTAAACCACTGACTCTAATTTTATATATTGGTTTTGTTTCTATTCTTGTCAGTCTCATTGCCATCATATATGCCATCTTCAGACATTTTAGTGGTGAGACTATTACTGGTTGGACTTCCCTATTTGCCTCTATTTGGTTTATAGGTGGTGTTCAACTTGTGTCGGTTGGTATTATCGGCCAATATGTCGGTAAGAATTTCATCGAGTCTAAACATCGACCAAGATATTATATTGAGGAATATATTAATCACGATAAGAAATGATCAAGAAGATACTTAATTATTTTGATATACCACTACTATTTTTATTAATAATAACGAATGAATTACTTATTCGTTATTTTTGTGGTTTAGAATTATTTGTCTTCCAATCCTTTCTATATGATATCTTTTTCTTTTTGTTTCTTGTCGCAATCTTAATCTTATTGAATAAGATGTGGCGCAAGATAGCTGAAGTCATCATCATCACTATAATATCGGTATATTCTTTCGCTCAAAGTTTTCACTATATCTTCTTTAAGACCTTCTTCTCTTTTAGGAAGTTGACGGTCGGCGGAGAATTAGCCAATGTTATCGGGGAGATATTTGATAAGTTTAATCCTTTATTTTTCTTATTTATCATTCCTATTATCATCATGTGTCTATATAAGACTAGTGATTACGAGTTTAAATTTAAAACTAAGATAATTAGTATTATATCTTTATGCCTACTAGGAGTTCTAGGTTTAAATGGCATTAAGCTATATTTAAGCAACGATTATGCGAGTGATAAGTCTTGGCAAAAAGACTATTATCTTTTAAGTTGGATGCAAAATAAGACAAGATATCTCGATCGTTTCGGTATAGGTCAATACATCTATAAAGATATCTGTTTAACTTTTAAACCGGTTCAGGAATTAACTGAAGAAGAAAAGGTGCAAGTGGATGAGTTTGTCGATAATTATAATGATGTAGAAACTAATGAGATGACAGGCTTTTTTGAAGGTAAGAATCTCATCGTGATTTTATGCGAGTCCTTTGATGAAAGTGCAATACTCAGCGATTTGACGCCGACATTATACAAGCTTCAAAATGAAGGCTATTACTTTAATAATTATTACGCACCTATCTATGAGGTAGCGACGGGCGATAGTGAATTTATCTCTCAAACAGGCATGGTTCCATCTATCGACTATGGTACGACATCTTATACCTTCCATCTAAATCATTATCCTAATGCCCTAGCTAACTTGTTTAAAGATGAAGGATATAAAGTTAATTCTTTTCATTCTTATATATCTAATTTCTATAATCGAGAAGCTATTCATGAATCGTTTGGTTTTGAAACCTTCTATGATATGGATAAGTTAAATCTAAAACGCTTTGAAGGTTACAAAGAGACAATTAACTGGATCAAGGATGAAGAGTTGTTTAGAGCCATGTTAGAGAAGACGGATTATAGCGAACCATTCTATAATTTTGTGATTACAGCTAGCGGTCATATGCCATATCGTAGTAGTCGTAAAGAACTAGAAGAAAATCTAGAAGTCATCAATGCTAATCCTAAATATCAAAATTTAAATAATGAAGTCAAGAATTACTATGCTGCTCAAATGTTATTAGACCAAGGACTAGAAGTATTAATTGAAGGCCTAGAAGCAAAAGGTGAATTAGATGATACAGTCATCGTCTTATTTGGTGACCACTATCCATATGGTTTAAGTAATGAAGAAGCAATAAAATATCTTTTAAAAGATGAAGAGAGTGTCGAAGTATATAAAGTTCCCCTAATCATATATAATAGTGAATTGGAAGGAAGAATAGATAATACTATTTGTTCGACATTCGACTTATATCCGACTATCGCCAATCTTTTTAATCTCGATACTTCAGCCTACTACAAGGCAGGTTATGACATATTCGCTGATAATATCGATAGATTTGTCTTATTTGAGGATGGCAGTCTCTTGAGTGAATATATCTATTATGATTCCGGCAGTAATACTATTACGGGTCTAAATGGTGTAGATGATGATACAGCGCTCATGTTCTATAATGAGATAGCGCCAAAGGCCCAAGATTTGCTCAAGTATAGTCAGGATATCCTTCTTAGTGATTATTATAGAGATGAGGAATGAGAAATGGAAATTAATG
>CALBGK010000136.1 GCA_937893115.1 uncultured Erysipelotrichaceae bacterium
GCTTTAAGGTATGCGAAAAACCAAGCATCCTCTTTACTAGAATTGATGAAGAAACTTTGAAAGCTAAACTTGAAGAGGAAAATCAGTCTGTAAAAGTCGAACATTTAGAAGAAGTTAGCATCGATGACTTCTCTAAGTTAGAACTAGTGGTTGGTGAAGTTAAGGAATGTAAAAAACATCCTAAGGCTGATCGCTTACTTGTATCACAGGTTGATATTGGTCATGGTGAGATTAGACAGATAGTATCAGGCATTGCTGACCATTATAAGGTTGAAGATATGCTTAAGCGCAAGGTCATCGTCGTAGCTAATCTAAAACCTATCAAGCTCAAGGGTGAAAATTCATGTGGTATGTTGCTGACAAGCGAATATGTCGACGAAAATGGACAAAGGAGCATTGAACTCTTGACTAGTAGCCTACCTAATGGCAGCAGAATTAAATAGAAGTATTAACTGGCATAGTGATTATGTCGGTTTTTCCTTATAATTAACCAAAATCTAACTTGAATGATGATAAAATAACCCTAGCTAGAAGGAGAGGATTTTATGAAAAAATTACTTATTTGTTTAATGTTATGTCTATCTTTGGTGGCTTGTAGTTCTACTTCTTCCAACATTGAGGGGACACTTACAGAAATCATGGCTAGAGTATATGAGGGCATCGCTGAAGATGAAAAACCTTCAATGATGATGGAAACTGAAGTCACTGCTGAAAATGAACAGTGGTATCTTGGTACAGATGCTATAGATTATAAAGAAGCTCTAGCTAGTGAATCAGCAATTGGTTCTATTCCTCATTCAGTTGTCCTAATTCGCATGAATGAAGGCGCTGATGTAGAAGAGGCTAAGGCCTTATTAAAGGAAAGTGTAGATCCGAATAAGTGGATCTGCGTCAGTGCCGAAGAAGCGATTGTAGAATCTAAAGGCGATTTGATTATTGTTATCCTTGATGGTTTAGGTCATGCCGAAACATTAAAGAATAATTTTCTTAATTTAGACTAAGGCCTATATGGTCTTTTCTTTTTATGGTTTTTTCTAGTATAAGTTTTATCTTTTATTTTCTACCCATCGTTTTGGCAGTTTACTATCTCACATCAAGGAAATATAAAAATCTCGTCTTATTAATTTCATCATTAGCCTTCTACTTCATCGGCGAAGAAAAACTCATCATCGTCTTTATATCCTCGATAATCTTTAATTATCTCTGGGCCTTTGCGATTGATAAATATCATAATAAAGCTTCACTTGTAGTTGGCGTAGTATTTAATCTTGGCCTATTAGCCTATTTTAAATATGCCAATTTCTTCATCGGCAATCTCAATAATATCTTTAATATAAATATTAAACTTTTAAATATTACCTTGCCTATCGGCATATCCTTTTTTACCTTTCAGGGCATTAGCTATTTAATCGATGTCTATCGCAAGGATACTGAGGTGCAAAAATCACTCATCAGTTTTGCGACCTATATCTCCTTTTTCCCTCAACTAATAGCTGGGCCTATCGTCCGCTATACAGATGTGGAAGATGATTTAAGAAATCGTCAAGATAATAGCGATGATTTTGTGCTTGGCATCAAACGCTTTGTCTTAGGCTTAGCTAAAAAAATAATCATCGCCGATAGTTTGGCCCTATTTATTAGTAGTTTAAATGAAATGGTCACCAAGACTGTTTTATCACATATCCTAGAAGCCATCGCTTATACTTTCCAGTTATATTTTGACTTTAGTGCTTATAGTGATATGGCTATTGGTTTAGGTTTATTCTTTGGCTTTCACTTTTTGGAGAACTTTAATTATCCTTTATTCGCTACTAGTATTACCGACTTTTGGCGCAAGTGGCATATCTCCTTATCTTCTTGGTTTAAGGACTATCTCTATATTCCACTAGGTGGCTCAAGAGTTAAGCCTATGCGCCATATCTTTAATATCATGGTAGTATGGTTACTTACTGGTTTTTGGCATGGCGCTAACTATAATTTCATCATATGGGGCTTATATTTTGGAATCATCTTAATCATTGAAAAGTACTTCCTTTTAAATCATTTAAAAAGACATAAAGTTTTTGGGCATATCTATACCTTTATCATCGTCGTCTTTGGCTTTGTGATCTTTAATCATAGCGATTTAAATGAACTTATTACTTTTATTACTAATATGTTAGGTTTAAATGGTTTAGCCTTTAGTAATAGCGAAACTATCTATTACCTAGAAAGCAATCTAGTATTATTGATCATCAGCTTTATCTTCGCTTCACCACTATTAAAAAATCTATATGGAAGAATTAAGAATTATAGATGGACTTACTATCTAGAATATACAGGGCTGATCATCATCTTTATTCTATCGATAAGCTATCTTGTCAGTGCATCCTTTTCACCGTTTTTATATTTCAGGTTCTAATTATGAAAAATAAGATTATTATTTCTATCTTTGCAGCTATTATCGCCATTATGGCCATCTTTACTATCACTAATGATGCGACCATCTCTTATACAGAGCGTAGACGACTCGCTAGTTTTCCTGATAATTTTGATAGTGATTTTTATGAAGAAGTTGATGACTATCTCATCGACCATTTCTACTTGCGCGATGAATTTTTAAAATTGCACAGATTTGTCTCGGCATACCTTTTTCAAAATAAGGATATTGATGGGGTATATAGAAATGGTGACTACTTGTTTATGATGGATAAGAAGATAGATGAAGAGTCATTTGAACACTTCATAGAATTGCACAATGAGATTATAGATAAGTATTTTAAAGATAGCAAAGTCTATATGATGCCTGTACCTTTAAAAAATCATTATATCGATAGTACATTAGATTATGGTTATCTAGAGCTTGTGCAAAGTCTAGAAGGCTTAAATGCGGAAATTATTGATATCTATGATGATTTATCTTTAGATTCCTATTACTATAGTGACTTACATTGGCGCCAAGAAAAATTAGATGAAGTAGTTAATAGCTTCTTCGAAGTGACAGGCCTAATGAGAAATGGGATTACTTATGAATATCAAACTTATAGTCCTTTCTATGGTTCTTATTATAGCTATTATGGAGGATTGAGTAGCTATGATGAACTAATTTATATGGATAGCTCTTATTTTGATGATATTAGTGTCTATTCTTTGGATAAGGGTAAAGAAATAGAAGTCTATGATACTAGCGCTCTAGGTTCTATCGATTCATATAGCGTCTTTCTTGATGGACCGTCTTCCTATATCAGAATAGAAAATGCTAAGGCTAATAATGAACAAAAGCTCATCGTCTTCCGTGACTCTTATGCATCAGCTCTTATTCCTTTGCTCATACCTTCGTTCTCAGAGATCGAAGTGATTGATTTAAGATATTATAGTAGTTCTTTATTGGATAATTTAAATCTTGATGAAGATGCGACAGTCTTATTATTGTATGGTGCACAAATAATGAATAGTAGTTATTCTTTGCGTTAGAATGTTATAATATAGGCGTTTTTAAGGAGAACCATATGAATCAAATATTTTATGTGTTATTAGCATTATTGTTGGTATATCTATTATTTAAGAATGTAAAGATGTACAAACGTATTAAATTAAATAAGAACTATGTGAATACTTTTAATGCCATCTTTAAAGAAGATAACGAAAATCCCTACCAAGATATCGCTAGATATGTCGATGAAGTAGACAATATCGAATTTAAGAATAAGGGACGTATCTTTAAATTATTCTTTGAACTCAAAGAGGGTTATAACTATGAAAATACTTTGAGCGAATTAGATTTTAAAGAATTATTCTATGAAAAAGAAAAGGTTGATAACCAAAAGATAGGTTATAATAGCGATACCTTTGTCTGGTTAGTAGTATTATTGGCTAAGGCTTATAAGTGTGAAAAGATGGATGTCATCGATGCCTTGATGGAGAAGATGCAAGCTCATGAAGAGATCTTAAAGAATAGAGTTGAATATCAATTATGTCTAAGTGCGGCTAAATCACTTAAGAAAGAAGATGATCTAGGTATGGAATTCTTGAAGAAGCTCATCGAAGGTGAATATGCTGACTATCAATACGATACTCGTCTTATCGGCCTTTATAAAAAGATTGCCACTGCCTTGCTCGCTTTTGATTCACAAGAACTCGATGACTATGAAAAAAACGATGTCAAACTATTATGCAATTCCTTAGTTGGCACGTTTATTCTTCAAGACTTAGGTCTATTTGATGAATATTCGACGATGGAATTAAATCTTGATGAAAATGCAGATGAAGAAAAAACATCTGAAGAAGTAAGTGAAGAAAATACAGAAGTAGTAGAGGAAACCAAGGAAGAAACAACTTTAGAAGAAGCGGTAGATGATAGCCAAGAAGAAACTGCTTCAGAAGATAATATTTCATCAGAAGAAGGAAGTGCTAAAGAAGAATGAGAATGATTGTTGGACTTGGAAATCCAGGAAGACAATACGACGGAACCAGACATAATGCTGGTTTTTTCGTCTTAGAGATACTGGAAGATAAATTAAAATTAAATTTCAAGGAAGAGAAAAGACATAAGGCGATGATCGCGTCTTATAAAAAGGATGATGAGACATATATCTTTGTCAAACCCTTGACCTTTATGAATTTAAGTGGTGAAGCAGTCTATTCAATAGCTAATTACTATCATATAGATAATGATGATATACTTGTCATTCATGATGACTTAGATTTACCAGTTGGCAAGCTCAGACTTAGAACTTCTGGTTCTAGTGGCGGACAAAAGGGCATGAAGAATATCATGGATTTGTTGAAGACCCAAAATCTCAAACGCATTAGGATAGGTATCTCTAATAATAAGACGATAGAGAATTATGTCTTGACCAAGGTGACAGGTGATGAATATAAAGATTATAAAGAAGCTTGTGAAAGAGCTAGTGAGGCTGTCATCATGTCCTTTGATTCGCCTTTTGAAAGAGTGATGAATAAATATAACGGATGAAGTATAAGCATTTATTAGAAAAACTAGATAAACTCATAAGGGATGATGATAATCATTCCTCTTTGTCATACAGTTCTTTAGTTGAAGAGGTGATCAAGATAGTCACAAGGCTTAAACATAGTGCTGAGCCTTTGATCGTGATCAAAGAAAATGCTTATTTGGCTAATCGCTTCTATGAATTATTATCA
Organism: uncultured Erysipelotrichaceae bacterium; assembly: GCA_937893115.1. Classification (GTDB taxonomy): domain Bacteria; phylum Bacillota_I; class Bacilli_A; order Erysipelotrichales; family Erysipelotrichaceae; genus CALUZH01. Next base: position 5,143 of record CALBGK010000136.1, read on the forward strand.
CCATATTTTCAAGATGAAGTGGTCTTATATTTACCTGAAGAATCACTAAGAGCAGAAAGTATTGTCGCGTCTTTTGAAAATAGAGCTGAGCGCTTATATGCCCTATATCGCATCATCAAGAAAGACTATAAGATTATTGTCACTTCACCATATGGTTTTATCCGTCACTTACCTAGTTTATCTACTTTAAAAGATAATCTTTTAAAGATTAAATTAAATGATACTTTAGACCGTGACGACTTAATTAAATATCTAAGATATGTCGGCTACGAAAAGACTGAACATATATCTTCACCTCTAACTTATGCAAGTAGGGGTTCTATTGTCGATATCTATACAGTTAATTACAGTAAGCCAGTCAGGATAGAATTCTTTGATGATGAGATAGATTCTATTCGTTTCTTTGATATCAATAGTCAAAGCACTATTGAGAAACTTGAGGAAGTTGAAATCTGTTTTGCGAAAGATGTCTTTTTTACCGAGAGGCAAAAAGAAGAATTACAAGACAAGTGTAGTAATATCGGTGGAGAAGTAGAATTAGATATTGAATATATAAATAGAGATGTCTATGCTCCTAATCAATATTTCTATTATTCTTTCTTTGATAATAATCATCTAAAAGATTATTTAGATGAGCATCTATTATATTTGAGTGATGAAAATAAGATTGCTGAACATCTGAAGTTTTTAAGTGAAGAGACTATCACCTATATTCAAGAGATGGCAGCTGAAAATAAATTACCATTGAAATTTAATGTCTATGGCGATTTTCATCGTCTGTGCATGAATGAAAAGATTGTCACTGGTACTGCCTTTACAAACCCTTTTCCATTAATTACAGAAGTAGACTTACCTTACATGAGCATGGTAAATCTTTTAAATGTCATCAAAAAGGATAAACATGACTATATCATCATCGCTTTAAATAATAAGGAATATGATGAGATTAAGACCGTATTAGATAAAAATGTCATTCCCTATAATATTATCCAAGAAGATATAAAAGAGGGCATCAATCTAATTAAGAGTGATATTGTTGGCGGCTTTGAAATAAAGTCTTTAGATCTTATCGTCTATACAGCCAGTGAATTATTTAAGTCTAAAAAGCGCATTGGTCGCTTTGGTCAAAAGTATGAAGAGGCCACCGTTTTGTCTTCATATGAGGATTTAAAAGCTGGGGATTATGTCGTTCATGATCAATATGGTATAGGACAATTTGTCAAAATAGAAACTAGAGAAGTAAATGGGATAGCCCTAGACTACTTAAAGATTATCTATCGAGGCAATGATGAATTATTAGTACCCCTATCGCAATTTTCCTTAGTTAGAAAGTATGTATCTAAGGATGGTGTAGTACCTAAATTGCATAAGCTGGGCTCTAAGGAATGGCAAAATACTAAGGCTAGAGTAGAAGCTGATGTGAGCGACTTAGCACAAAGACTTGTAAAACTTTATGCCTTAAGAGAAAAAAAGGAAGGTTTTGCCTTCAGCAAAGATACTAAGATGCAAAAGGACTTTGAAGATGAGTTTGTCTATGAATTAACCAAGGACCAAGAAAAGGCTATCAATGAAGTCAAAAAGGATATGGAAGACTCTAGGCCTATGGATAGGTTATTATGTGGTGATGTCGGTTTTGGTAAGACTGAAGTGGCCATTCGAGCGAGCTTTAAGGCTGTTTGCGACCATAAACAAGTGGCATATCTTTGCCCGACGACCATTCTTTCTTTGCAACATTACAAGACCTTTGTGAGTAGATTTGCCAACTATCCAGTTCGCATAGAACTATTAAATCGTTATATCGCTCCAGCTAAACAAAAACAGATAGTCGATGACTTAAAAGCTGGCAAGATAGATATCTTAATAGGTACCCATCGCATCTTATCTAAGGATATATCCTTTAATGACTTAGGACTTCTAATCATCGACGAGGAGCAGCGCTTTGGCGTTGAACACAAAGAGCGCATCAAAGAGCTCAAGAGCAATATTGATGTTTTATCATTAAGTGCCACACCTATCCCTCGCACTTTGCAGATGTCGCTCATCGGTATCAGATCTTTGTCGACTCTTGATACGCCACCTAATAATCGTTATCCTGTCCAGACCTATGTAGCTTTTAAGTCTACGGGTCTAATCAAGGAAGTCATCATGCGTGAATTAGTGAGGGGTGGACAAGTCTTTTATCTTTACAATAATATCGATGAGATATATTTGGTCGCTAGACGCATTCAGAAAGAATTACCAAGCGCCAAGATAAAGGTAGCCCATGGCAAGATGTCTAAAGAAGAGATGGAAGATGTTATGTTGGAATTCTATCATAATGAAATAGATGTCCTCATCTGTACGACCATCATCGAGACGGGCATCGACATTCCTAATGCCAATACTATCATCATCGACAATGCTCAAAATTTTGGCTTGGCTCAACTCTATCAGATTAAAGGGCGTGTGGGCAGAAGTGATAGAATAGCCTATGCTTACTTACTCATACCAGAAAAGAAGAACCTTTCAGAAAAAAGTGCTAAGCGTCTAGATGCCATTAAAGAATTTACGGCTTTAGGTAGCGGATATAAGATTGCCATGCGCGACTTATCCATTAGAGGAGCCGGCGACTTATTAGGCCCTAAGCAATCAGGTTTTATCGACAATGTCGGACTAGATTTATATCTCATGATGTTACATGATGCCATCGCTAGAGAAAAAGGTGAAATGGTCGAAGAGAAGAAGAAAGCTTCACCACAGGTACAAGTACCTATCGCCTCTTATATTCCTGAAAACTTCTCAACTAATGACTACGATAAGCTATCACTCTATCATCGCTTGGATGCCATCGATAGTAAGAAAGAACTCCTAGAATACTATCTACAAGTTCAAGATGAATATGGTAAGCTTCCTAAGGAAGTAAAGGCTTTATTTGATAAAAAGCGCATGAGTCTATTTGTCGAGTTAGAAGATGTAGAGTCGATTAGAGTCATCAATAATGAATTCAAGGTCGTACTTACACCAAAGCGTTCAGATATGATAGACGGCATGAAATTATTTGAACTTTGCAGTAAGATTTCTAGAGATATCAGTATTCGTTATACTAAGTCAAAACTAGAATTCAATGTCAAAAATCAAAAGGACAACATTCAAAAAGTTATCCAATTACTAGATTCATTAGATAAGGTAAATAAAGATGAGAATAGATAAATATTTAAAAGTCGCAAGAATATTAAAACGTCGAACTATCGCCAAGGAATTGGCCGATTTAGGCAGATTAATAGTCAATGGTCGACCAGTTAAAGCTAGCTATGAAGTCAAGGTCAATGATGAGATAGATATCATCTTTGGTCATCGCATCTTAAGTGTCCGCGTGCTCATGGTCGTCGAATACGCCAAGAAGGAAGACGCTTGCCTGATGTATGAAGTGCTTGGCGAAAAAACTAATGATGATGTATAATTATCACATGCAAAAGAAGACTAAAATAAAAAGAAGACCTAAGAGATTTGTAACTAAGATTGTCTCTATTGTGGTCATGGTAATAGCGATATATATGTTTGTGGGAGTTGGCCAAGAAGTATATACGACTCTTCAATTACAAAATCAGGCTAGAGAAGTTGAGATTCAACTCAATAATCTAAAAGAAGAAAATGCCACCTTGATCCAACAACGCGACAAGCTAGAAGACCCTAACTATGTCGAAACATATGCTCGTGGTGAATATATGTTCTCTAAGGATGATGAGAAGATATTTTATCTTCCTTCAAGCAGTGACACCCCAGCAACCACTGATAGTGCAGAATAAAAGAGAGTTTAAGCTCTCTTTTTAAAATGGATTGATTTTACTTAAAGCACTGACGGTTATATTGGCCTTAGCTACTCTTCCAACTGAAGAAATTAATGATTTCTTTTCGTGTTTCTTATAATCTTTAGATACTAGACGTGCAAAGATGAAGATGCCCAGGGCTGTCTTAAAGTTTTTAATGGAATTAGATATCCTTGTATGATATTCATCTATGGCATGATTGAAACTATTTACTTGCCCATTAACTCTATCAATATTTTGACTTATATGCCTTGATAGTTTTTTGCTCCTGCTTATGAAGTTGATAAGGAAGCACAAAAGTATTATTCCTATAATAATATATAGATAGATAATATAAGAATTAAAGAGTCTTAGAATTTCCATACCTCTATTCTAACATCTTTTGCCCATTTATGTTTCTAGATAAAAAAGTAAATGAAAATTTAATCGATAATCTTTTTAACTTTGATATCACCTATGGAGATCGGAGATATGCCTTTAGTAAATTCTAATATCTTATCTAATTTGTTTATATCATCTAAAGCGAAGGTGTAATCGACCGTCTCAGTATATTCTTTTTTTAAATCTATAGTATTAGAAGATAGATAATATTCTATCTTATTGGCCATATCATAGCTTAGTGAAAGATAGAAGGATGGATAAACTACTTCGATATATTTTATCGCTAGTTTTAAAGCCTCAGATACACTAGAAGAATAGGCTCTAATAAGTCCGCCAGCTCCAAGTTTTATTCCCCCAAAGTATCTGACGACATAAGCGGCGATATGATTCATCTCATTTTTACTTAAGACATTCAAGATGGGCATGCCAGCTGTTCCACTAGGTTCGCCATCATCAGAAGACTTTTGATTGTCATCATAGATAAAGGCACTACAGATATGGGTGGCATCGTAGTGCTTCTTTTTGAGATTTTTCAGTTCTTCCTTATATTCATCAATATTATTTAAGGGCTTTAAATAGGTGATAAAACGAGATTTTTGAATGATGATCTCATTTTGGACTTCATCTTTTATAAACATATATACATTATATGATATAATAGCCATCATGAGTACGAAATTAGATAAGATGGCCACTTGGCCTGTGGGCAAATTATTATTTTCAATGGGAATACCTGCCGTATTTTCGATGCTTATTCAAGCGATGTACAATGTGGTGGATTCCGTTTATATCTCCAATTATTCTCAAGATGCCTTATTTGCGATAGGCCTGGCTTCACCAATGCAGATGATAAGCCTATCTTTAGCTTTAGGGGGAGCAGTTGGTGTAGGCACCTTATTATCGCGAAGATTGGGTGAGAAAAATCATGAAGAAGCTAACGCTATTGCGACAACTGGTATTATTATTACCATCATTCATATCATCGTCATCATTCTACTTGCAGTCGTGGGAATACGACCTTTTTTAAGTTTGTTTACACCTAGAGCAGAAATAATAGAACTAGGTTATGACTATTTGATTATTGTCATGGGAGTGTGTTTTGGACAATTCTTTGCGATATTATTCGAAAGAATACTGCAAGCCCAAGGTAAGATGATGTTTCCAATGTTTTCGCAACTCATTGGTGCTGTGGTCAATATTGTCTTAGACCCTATCTTTATCTTTGGTAATGGATTTATCCCTGAGATGGGTATGATGGGTGCAGCGATAGCGACCGTCTTAGGTCAGATAGCTGGTATGATATTTATTGCCTGTGCTTTATTTTTTGGCAAACATGAAGTTAAAATCAGTTTCCACAACTTTAAGATGAAGGCTGAACGCTTAAGGGATATTTATGCCGTTGGCATTCCGACAGCTGTCATCAATATGATTTCTTCATTCACTACTACTTTGATGAATGGAGTATTGGTCAGCTTCTCAGAAAATGCGGTTACAAGTTTAAGTATTTACTTCCGTCTACAGTCTTTCGTCTTTATGCCTATCTATGGCTTTAACCAAGGTGCTTTACCAATCCTTTCATATACTTATGGAGCGCGAAATGCCGAAAGATATCTCAAGACAACGAAGCTATACATCTTGACTGCCGTTATTTGTATGACTATAGGTACTGCCATATTTATCTTTAAGCCAGATTTCTTATTATCTTTCTTTGAAATGGATCAAGCCCTTTTCGATGTAGCGGTCACGACCTTACAGATTATCGCGATATCTTTTGTTCCAGCCGCTTTGTCTATTGTCATCTCTACTGTTTTCCAATCATTTGGAAACGGTACTACGGCCATGGTTCAATCAATCTTGCGTCAACTAGTTGTATTGGTACCTTTAGCTTATCTATTGGCTCAATTTGGCATCTTAGACCTCGTATGGTATGCATATCCAATAGCTGAGATATTTGTGGCGATATGTTTTGTGCCACTAGCTATCAAGGCATATAAGAAATCATTTAATCTACAAAGCGATATTCAATAATCGCTTTTTTGTCAAGTCTATTAATAATTATATTCTTTAGGTAATATTGTTGAGGAAGGTGAATTATGGAAGAAATCATTAAGAAAGTCGCAAGTGAATTAAATATCGCTATTAAACAAGTTGAAAATACCCTAAAACTCTTAGAAGAAGGTAATACTGTGCCTTTTATAGCTCGTTATCGTAAAGAGATGACGCATAACCTAAATGAGGAAGAGATTGATTATATTCAAAAAGAATATACTTATCTAGTTAATTTAAATAAGCGTAAAGAGGATGTCATGCGCTTAATTGAGACCCAGGGCAAACTTACTGACGAGATAAAAGAGAGCATTATAAATGCTCAGAAATTAAATGAGTTAGAAGATATCTATCGCCCTTATCGTCAAAAGAGAAAGACTAGAGCAACAGAAGCTGTGCGCAAAGGTTTAAAACCATTAAGTGAATACATGTTGGCACTAAATAGAAGTGGTGATATATATGAGGAAGCTAAGAAGTATCTAAGCGAGGAAGTTACTAGTGTAGATGAGGCCTTAAAGGGAGCTAAGGACATTATTGCGGAGATAGTTAGTGATGATGCTAATAATCGTCAAAAGATACGCTCATCTCTAGAAAACTATTCCACGATAGTCACTAAGGAAAAGAAGGAACATAAAGATGAAAAGAAGGTATACGAGCTCTATTATGATCATCATGAAAAGTTCAAGTATATCGAAGCGCATCGCGTGATGGCGATCGAGAGAGCGGTCAATGAAAAAGTCATCACTAAAACTTTTGAATATGATAAAGAATATTTAGTAAATTATGCATATAATGCCCTGACCAAGAAGCGCCATTTTGTGGGTGAAGAATTAGTTATGGAAGCTGTGCGTGATGGTTTAGAACGCCTAGCCTTTCCAAGCGTAGAAAATGAAGTGTGGGGTACTGTT
>CALBGK010000137.1 GCA_937893115.1 uncultured Erysipelotrichaceae bacterium
TAAAAAACTGCAACAGAAAGGATTAAAGAAGACAATAATGAGTATCCATATCATCTTAGACATATCTTCTTTCCCCTTAAATATCAAAGTCATCATCATACTAAATACAGATATTAACTTATACCATTCAATAGCTCTATAACCGACATACTTATTAAAGTAATTAAGAGTCATATCATATTGTTCATTACTACTATTGAAAAAAGCATCAAAGTTAAAAATATCATGTGTAAAACGATATGAGAGCATGAACATTAATAGGAAAGAAGCTATTAATAGATATTTCTTTAAATGATATTTTCTAATAATCTCAGTCAGAATATCATTGCAGAAATATAGTAATAAACATAACACCAATGAAACTCCTATAGCCGATAAGATACTAGATTTAAGGATAGTAAATAAATTAATACTCGGAACAAATAGTATAATTGCATATTCCTTAAATAATTTATCATTCCTATCAATAAATATAAAGAAGGTGGCAAATAGAGATAAAAATACCATGAAAACAGTCGATGAAGATACGGCACACGCTGCCAGTAAACTCATGCCAAAAAGAAACTTGGTACTGATATCATCTCTATTAAATGATTCAATTAAAAAGAGACTAGTATAAGCTAAAATAATAGTTCTATAGGTATTGCCATAAAAACCAAAGGCACTATTGTAATATATTCTGAAGTAACAAAGGATAAAAAATAATACTACGATGATATGTAGAAGATATTTTCTATTAAAGAACTTATTTAAAGCTATTAATATTATTGAAATAAATAAATAATTATAGAGATATTGGAAAATCCAGATAAAAGCTATTCCTGCCTCAAAAGTAATATTCATTAATGAGCAAGCTTTATCAAAGATAAATAAAATGCAGGAAGCTAAATAATAATATGATTGAAAAGTATATTGATAAGATATATTCTTAGTAAAAGTTCCATCGACTACACTTTTAGAGTTAAGCTTATCTAGACCTATATTACTAGTGACCATATTGATGTAATGAGTCGAATCAAAACCATTTAAGTCACCTAAACTTGTATTGAAACTATAATAAAGAATAATAGTTGAGACAATTATTAATATGAGCCAATTAATGATATCTATCTTTAGATATTTTATTTTCTTAATGATTAAATATAAGGAAATAATAAATATTATGGAATATATGAATAATATTAGATAAAATGAACAATCTAGAGCTGTAAGTATACTTGTGCTTATATAGGCTATAGCTAACCACGCAATAATACCTATACCAAAAGAAAATATGTATAAATCTTTCTTTAGATAGTTAAGTATAGCTTGCCCCAAAAGTTCAAAGTAAATGAGCAATATAAAAGCTAATATGAAATAAATCATATGAATATTATAGCAAATTATCTCTTATCTTTCTTTTTTCAGAGAAAACAGTATTAGTCATCCCATGTGTATATGAGTTCAAATTCAATATCATGATTATTATTAATAATTCTATACAATGAATTATTATATGGTGGTAAATCGGTTAGCTCTTCCCAGAATGGCATAAATATATCGTCATAATCGCCGATATATAAAAGCTCATTTTCTTTTAATAGGTTAATAAATTCTTCTATTGGTGTATCTTTTGTAAGTTGATAAAAACTGATATTTTCTCCTTTTTCATCAGCAGTAAATCTGATTAAATTTTTATATGCCATATTGGTTTGATTGATTACTAAGAGGTTTTGATAATTATATTCTGTTTCAAAATAATTATCTAATTTAGCAATTTCTGATTCTCTAAACTTCACTCTATTTGGATTGTAGATAATCGTGTCTATACTATTTGGTTCCACCATTAATAATGTTGCTATTACTAAAGTGATATTAAATTTATCAAACTTAATATTATTTGCCATTAACATTAGTACAATAATAACTCCGGCATAAGTATAGGTTTGCATATAGCGCCCATACATCGCTAAAGTTGTGCCTTCATAGCCAAAAATGAATAAATATGAAAGCAAAATGGCCAGAGCATAACCAAGCGAACCTAAAAAATACATTAAGGTGGTTAAATAGTAGGTCTTATCTTTTTTCTTGATAATTCCAAATATGCTCAAAACAAAAACAATTATTATAATTAACCAAAAATATGATAATTCAATAGGATGAACCATGATATCTCTGTTAAAGAAAGCTTCGACAAATAGTTTTATTGTATTGAGAGCAGTATCAATATCATTTGATAGAGTGTTACTAGCATTTGAAATCATTCCACCATCTATTGATGTTTTACCAATAAATAATGATAAGTACCATCGCCAAATCACAAAAACTATAATCGGTAATAATGCAGACAAAGTAAAGTATTTGATAAAGGATTGTTTATTTTTATTCTTTTCAAATAGCAATTTAAGTAAAAGTGTTGCTACAACCAACAGTACCAATGCGATGCCTATTTGTTTAGTAAGTATCATCACGGTACAATTTACGCCAATGAAAAGATAATCGAATACCGAATTAAAATCAAAGTTATATATTTTATAAAAAGATGAAGCAAGTGCAAATGATAATAACCAGTCGACATATAGTGAGTTATAGACAAAACTCTCGTAGGCCATCGAACTATTTTGCGATACACATAACGTAATTAATACCGATAATATAAACGTAGATATGCTTGCAAAAATTCCCTTTATATCCCATTTAAATTTATCTAGGAGCGGGAAAAAGAAAGAAATGCTGAACATAGACATGGATAGTATTACATATGATTCATTAAATCCACCTAGTATTTTGCAGAACAGTACGCCTAGCATACCCGTAAATGGTGGATACGAAGAGATACCAAAAGCAGTATATTGCTCATTGGTATACATGACATCAGTTCTCATCATGTCTTTAATTCTAGTTCCCCATAATCCAAGATCATCGATATTAGAAAGACCGACATTCTGAAGATTGATATACATATATATAAAGAACAAAATATAAATTATTACGCTAGGACTTAAAAAACTGCTAAAGTATTTAAGCACTTTGTCTTTATTCTTTATTATTCTTATAGCAAAGAATACAGTGATTATTATAAAAAATATGGCAAAAACATATTTATAGTAAGATAATCTTCCTAAGAAAGCTGATAGCATCATTAGTAAAGTCAGCACTACAAAAGAACTAACTATTGTTTCCCCAAATTTATTTTTAAATATATAGCTAATAAAGAAGCTACTATACAATATCGCTCCAATTAGTATTATCAATCTCAATATTTCCATATTATTACCCTATCTTCTCTTTATTCCTCACTTGGTATCCGTGGCACAAGAATCAAATAGCCATCTTCATTAACAGTATAAAATCTATTATTTAACAAGCATTCTCGTTGCTTATTAAACAAATAATTCTAATAAAGCTATTTAAATTGCCATAATATAGTTTTTCGCTAATCATACAAATACTCCTTTTAAAGAAATCTTCAGATGCTGACTAAATACAATATTAAATCCAATATTTCTTAAAACCATTTAATAATTGTTGCCAGTGGTGATAATTATCTAACAATAACAATGTCAAAAAATGGAAATAAACACTAAACATTGATATCTAATTGATAATAACACATTAGTGAATATATAACTAATTATAGTCAAATTATATAGTTATCATAAATCTTACAAGTATTGTAGATTGTTTAGTGAATGAAGTTATTTCATTGAGCTGCCGAGTTAAAAATCAGGTAGGATATCGCAATATTTTTGAATAATACTCACTGTCGGTGAATTAAAAATACGGATTTATATTGTATTATATTTAAATTGTTAATATAAGCTTAGCGATTCTTTAGCTATGCGTTTATATGAGAAAGCCTTCATTCCTAACTCTTGACTAGCTTTTTTCATTTTAGTGTATTTTT
>CALBGK010000138.1 GCA_937893115.1 uncultured Erysipelotrichaceae bacterium
TAAAGATTGAGGAATTAGTTAACTCATATATCAACGCTGAATATCCAGTCACAACTGAAGTATTATCAATCGAAGAAGCTAAAAAGACTGACGCGATAGCCTTATTTGATGAAAAGTATGAAGATGAAGTACGTGTCGTATCTATGGGTAATGTTTCAAAAGAATTCTGTGGTGGTACTCATGTATCTAATACCTCTAAACTAGGAAGCTTCAAGATTGTATCTGAAGAATCTATCGGTTCTGGTATTAGACGTATCGAATGTGTAACTAAGATGGTTGCTTATAAAGACAGTAAGAAAGAAAATGAATTACTAAATTCGATTAAAGATCGCTTAGATTTAAAAAATATCAATGCGATATATGATAAAATCAATGCCATCTTAAATGAACAGAGCAATTTAAATATTCAAATTAAACGTCTAAAGGAAAAATTACTTAATACTGAGGCTGATAAACTAATATCTACAGCTAAACAAAAGGAAGGTAAGAAATATCTCATCATCAAACTAGATTCCTTTGATCAAAATCTAAAAGATTACGCCACTGCATTGCAGAATAAATTAAATGGTCTAATCTTTATCGTCAATGTGAACGAGGATAAATTATCCTTTGTCGCAGCATGTAATAAAGATTGGATTAATGATGGTATTAAAGCCAATAATTTAGTTAAGTTTGCAGCATCCTTAGCTGATGGCAAGGGCGGTGGAAAAGATGATATCGCCCAAGCTGGTGGCAAAAACTTAAATAATGTTGAAGAAATTCTTAGAAAGGTAGAAAATGAAGTCTTATAAGACTTCATTTTACTTTCTGAGTGGTGTAAAATTAGTTAAAGGGAGGTGCAGTATGACAAACGAATCACGCACAGTTTTATTTAATCAACAGGATATTCGCCGTGAGAATCTCAAACAGCTTTTGAAATCGGTTGAAAGTGCACTTAATGAAAGAGGATATAATGCGGTAAATCAAATATCTGGTTATCTCATTTCTAATGACCCTGCATATATCTCAAGTCATAAAAATGCCCGCTCAAATATTCAACAAGTTGAACGCTACGAAATAATTGAAGAATTAGTTCGCTTTTATCTGGAGAGCGAATAAATGCGTATCTTAGGACTTGATTTAGGAAGTAGAACTTTAGGTATTGCCATTTCTGATTCTAATGAAAGCATTGCGATGATGAAAGAAACGCATCGTTTTAATGATGATGATTATGATAATGCCTTAAATAAAGTTTTAGAATATATTGATAAATATTCAATTAAGACTATTGTTTTGGGCTTGCCTAAACATATGAATGGCGATGTCGGTATTCGCGGTGAGATATCGATTGAGTTTAAAAAGATGATAGAAGAAAAAGCTGATGTCGAAGTTGTTTTATGGGATGAGCGTCTTACGACTTCGATGGCTTTAAATACTTTGGCATTTTTAAATAGTTCTAGTAAAAATCGCAAAAAGAAGGTTGATCAGATTGCGGCTTCCAATATCCTGCAATCTTATTTGGATAGTAAAAAGAAAGGTTAAAGAAATGGATAATACTATATATATTACAGATGATGACGGGCGCGAAAAAGTGATGCAGATACTCTTCACTTTTGACATGAATGAGAAAAAATATGTCGTCGTCTATGAACAGAATAATGAAGAAGACCTCTATGCCTTCACTTATGATGAGGAAGGTAATCTACAAGTAATCGATGACGAAGAGATGGAAATGGTTGAAGAAGTGATAGGTGCTTTTGAGGATGGGGAAGATGAAGAAGCTTAAGATTTTCTTTATTATTTTTTTGTGCCTTTTAATCATCTTATTAATCGGCGGCATCTTTGTTGTAAATAATGGTTTAAAAGTAAACAATTTAAGTGAAGAGACTACCATCAATATCGATTCTGATATGGCTGCCAAGGAAGTTTTTGATGAGTTGGAAGAAGTTGGCGCTATCAATAATAGTAATATCGCTTATTACTACTCTCGCCTTTTCCATGCATCGGATTTTAAGGCTGGTTCATACTATTTGCCTAGTGATGTAGAAATGGCTGAATTAATCGACTATCTAAGCGATGCTGATAATGCGATTAAAAATACCGTCATGATTACCTTTATTGAAGGTGATTGGCTCCAAGACTTTGCAAATAAATTCGCGGAAAGTACATCTTTGAGCAGTGATGAACTAATGGCTTATTGGGATGATAGAGAAGTGGTTGCTGGCTATATTGAAGAATATGAGTTTTTGACAGAAGATATTCTCGCTGAAGGGGTTAGACATCCTTTAGAAGGTTATTTCTTCCCAGATACTTATGAATTCTATATCGAGACTACGCCTGAGGATGTGACAAGACGTCTATTAGATCAAACTGATGCCATCTATCAAAAATATAAGGAAGATTTCGATAATTCTGTATATTCCATTCATGAGGTTTTTACACTCGCTAGTATTATCCAATACGAGGCTAGTGCTTATGAAGATATGAAAGATGTTTCTGGTGTCTTCCATAATCGTCTAAATGATGGCATGTTATTACAAAGCTCGGTGACTGTATGTTATGCCATTGACATCGAACCAGATGAAGATTGGGTAGCTTGTGAGACAAATTCTGATTACGATGATCCTTATAATACTTATATGTACGAGGGTTTGCCACCAGGACCAATTTTAAATCCAGGTGAAAATGCAATCGAAGCAGCTCTTAATCCAAATGATAATGATTACTACTACTTCATTGGTGATGTCTGTGGTGATGGTGCAGTTCATTTTGCCTCTACGCTTGAAGAACATAATCAGAATGTCGAAGAGTACTTATGGTGTTATTAAACAAACCTGTAATCATCGGTATCTCTGGTGGTTCAGCCAGTGGTAAGTCTTCACTGTCTAGAAAGATATATCAAGCCTTTGAAAAGACTAATTCCATCACTATCATCAAGGAGGATGACTATTATAAAGACCAAAGAGATGTTGACTTTGAAGAGCGTAAAAAGGTTAACTATGACCATCCTCTAGCTTTTGATTATGACTTGTTGTATCAACAACTAAATAAGTTAATTGAAGGCGAAATGATTGAAAAACCGGTCTATGACTACGCCAATAATACTCGCAGCGACGTGGTAGAAATCATAAAGCCGAGTGATGTCATTATCATAGAGGGTCTTTTTGTCTTAGAAAATAAGCATCTTAGAGAATTATTAGATATTAAATTATATGTCGATACTCCAGCTGATATTCGCTTTATCAGAAGATTAGAAAGAGATATTAAGAAAAGGGGAAGGACTATCGATTTAGTCATCACCCAATATCTTAATACCGTTAGAATCATGCATGAAGAATTTGTTGAGCCATCAAAAAAATTCGCTGATTTAATCATTCCTGAAGGCGGTCATAATCAAGTAGCTATCGATATCATCAATGCCAAAATAGCTAGTATAATAAATAAAAAAATGCTATAATATTAGCGTTTCACGGAGGAAAAAATGGAAGATAAATTATATGTAACCCAAGAGGGTCTTAATGATTTAAAAAATGAACTCGATGAGTTAATCCATGTTACTCGTAACGAAGTTATTGAAGAATTAAAATCTGCTCGTGCTCAAGGTGACTTATCAGAAAATGCTGACTATGATGCTGCTAGAGATCATCAAGCTCAAGTAGAAGCACGTATTAAAGAACTTGAGCACATGATTAGAAATGCTGAAGTCATTGAAGGTAAAAAGAATTCTAAATATGTTCGTTTAGGTTCAACAGTAACCATTGAAGAATTAGATACAAAGAATATTTTAACTTATACTATCGTTGGTAGCGTCGAATCGGATCCATTAAATGGTAAGTTATCAAATGAAACAGCTTTAGCAGAAGCAATATTCGACCATGAAGCAGGTTCAGTTGTATCAGTTGATGCCGACATTCCATACGAAGTTAAAATAATTTCGGTTAAGTAGGAAAATCATAAATCAAAGCAAAAAATAA
>CALBGK010000139.1 GCA_937893115.1 uncultured Erysipelotrichaceae bacterium
TAAACATACTGTCACCAAAAGAGAAGAAGCGATACTCATTATCGATAGCTTCTTGATAGGCATGCATAATCATCTCTTTAGATGCAAAGGCGCTGATCATCATGATGAGGGTTGATTTTGGAAGATGGAAATTAGTAATCTGACAATCGATAGCTTTAAAGTCATATGGCGGATAGATAAAGATATCAGTCTGTCCATCACACGCCTTGAAACAACCATATTTGGCATAGATAGTCTCTAATGTCCTAGTAGAAGTTGTACCTACTGAGATAATTCTTCTACCCTCTTCTTTTGCCTTATTTAAACGTGTAGCAACATCTTCTTTCATCATATAGTACTCATGATGCATATGATGATTTTCTATCTTATCTACTTTCACAGGGAGCGGGACTTCTTCTATCTCTAGACCCTTAGCTAATAGCTTATTATTTAATTCTTCAGTAAAATGTAAGCCCGCTGTTGGACAAGCAGCACTGCCTAAGATAGAAGCGTAGACATTTTGATAACGGCTTTGATCTTTCAACTTTTCATGAATATATGGAGGTAAAGGCATTTGTCCTAGCTTCTCTAATATTTCAAGAAAGATACCCTCATAGTGCATCTTGAATATACGAATACCTTCATCTCTAACTTCGATACATTCAGCCTTTAAGATATCGCCACAATTGATGATCGTATTTAACTTAATGGCCTTGGCATTGCCACATAGACATTCACAAATATCATCTTCTTTAATCTTTAAAATCAATAATTCAACCTGAGCTCCTGTCGGTTCTTTGATGCCATATAGCCTTGCGGGTATGACTTTAGAATTATTGCGCACCAAGACATCACCAGGTTTTAGATAGTCGATAATGTCATAAAAGTGACGATGTTCGATAAGACCGGTATTTTTATGCAAGACCATTAGCCTTGATTCATCACGCTTATCGCTAGGATGTTGGGCAATCAGATGTTCAGGTAATTTAAAATCAAATTCGTTGATATCCATTTAAAAGCCCCTTTCATCAAAACCATAATTTTTAAGTATCTCTTCTTTATATTCCAAGAATCTATCTTCTCTTATTGCCTCGCGAGCTCCTTCGACTAATCTGATTAAAAAGCGCAAATTATGAATAGACATAAGTCTTGCTCCTAAACCCTCATTAGTTCTAAAGAGATGATTTAGATAAGCCTTAGTATAGTTTTTGCAGCATTCGCAATCACACTCAGGATCTAAAGGACTAAAGTCTTCCTTATAGATATTGCGTTTAATGTTAATTCTTCCCTTGCTTGTCATTAGGGTTCCATGTCTTGCGATTCTAGTCGGTAGTACGCAATCGAACATGTCGACTCCTCTTTCGATGCCTTCTAAGATATCATTGACAGCACCTACACCCATGAGATAGCGAGGCCTATCTTCTGGTAAGTCCTTAATACTATAATCAATCATCTTATACATCGTCTTTTTATCTTCACCAACTGATGTACCACCGATAGAATAGCCATCAAAGTCCATCTTCACTAATTCTTGCGCACAATATCGGCGTAAATCTTCAAATTCGCCACCCTGCACAATACCAAACAGCGCTTGGTCTTCGCGACTGTGAGCATCTAATCCTCTTTTCGCCCAACGAAGTGTGCGTTCCATTGAATCCTTGACATACTTATATTCACTAGGATAAGGTATGCATTCATCAAAAGACATGGCGATATCGCTGCCTATCTTCTCTTGGATATGGATACTATCTTCTGGCGACATGAATAGACGACTTCCGTCTAGATGCGATTGGAAGGTAACCCCCTCTTCTTTAATCTTGCGTCTTTTAGCTAAAGAGAAGACCTGAAAACCACCACTATCAGTGAGGACAGGACCATCATAGTTCATAAACTTATGAATGCCTCCGGCCTTTTCTATCGTCTTTTCTCCTGGCCTTAACCACAGATGATAAGTATTAGAAAGTATGATAGATGCCCCTATCTTTTTGATATCTTCTGGCGACAAAAATTTAACAGTTGCCAAAGTACCCACTGGCATAAAGACAGGAGTTTCTACTTCCTTTCCAAAAACATTAAGTTTGCCAAGACGTGCATTACTCTTCGCATCTTGATGTATCTTCGTATATGTAAAGTTTTTCATATTTTTCACCTACAATATCATAACACAAACTATGATATAATAGCCTTGTGAAAAGTAAAGCTATCAAATCTTACAACCTACCAATTGATAGAATAGTTGATTTTAAAGTTGATGCCAAACCCTATTTTCTAATTGTCTTTTCAACTATCATAGGCATCATTTTTTCTGTCAGTTCTAATTTACAAATCACCGGTTATGCCATTACGGCCATCGGTTTTTTCGCCATCATCTTTTTACCACGTCGCATTCTATTGGAATTTTCTACCGACTATGTCGTAATTTATAATAAAGCCAACCATAGTGACTGTGTCATGATTTACTATAATGAGATTGTGAATTGGTCATATATCAAAAAAGTATACAATGATGAATTATGTTTCGAATTAGAAGATGGCCATACCGAAGTAGTTGAATGTTTCGGCCCTCATCGCATCGAAAGAATATTAAATATGTATGCTCCAAATAAGAAGAAAAAGAATAAGAAAAAATGAAACTCGCTTCCATTGATTTTGAAACAGCCAACAGTAAATTGTGCAGTCCTTGTGAATTGGGCATTTGTGTATATGAAGATGGGGCTATTGAAGAATATAATTGGCTGATCAAGCCCGAATCTGATTATAATTATTTCACCAATACTTTTATTCATGGAATAACCTATGAAGATGTTAAGGATGCTCCTAGTTTTGATACTTATTATGAAAAACTAAAAGAGATATTAAAGGATGCCGTCATCGTCGCTCACAATGTGCGATTTGACCTAGGCGTCCTCAATGCCACCCTTGACCTCTATGACCTCAAACACTTTAATAATTTATATTTTGATAGTGTTATCTTTGCCCGTAAGGTCTTTCCTAATCTCATCAATCATAAACTAAATACTGTCAGTGAACATCTTAATATCGAACTCGACCACCATCACGCCTTAAGTGACGCAAGAGCTTGTCTTTTGATTATTTTAAAGACCATGGAAAAGTCAGGCATCTATGACCTCAATGACTTATTAGATATGCTCCATA
>CALBGK010000140.1 GCA_937893115.1 uncultured Erysipelotrichaceae bacterium
CATAACGTTTGCTAATGCTTTTTCAAATACTTCCATTGGTTGTTGACCAGTTTTCTTCTCAACAATATCAAATGCATTATATAAAATGTTTTGAGCTACGCCTTTCTTACCATCAATCATGATTTTATTGACTAAACGCGTAACAAGTTTTGAGTTGTAAATTGGATCAATTAATACATCTCTTTTTGCAATATGTCCTTTTCTTGGCATTTTAATCTCCTTTCATGATTACTTAGGTTTCTTAGTACCATATAATGAACGACTCTGTTTGCGGTTGTTTACACCAGCACAGTCAAGTGTTCCACGAATGATATGATAACGAACACCTGGTAAGTCCTTAACACGTCCACCACGAATCAATACAACGCTATGTTCTTGTAGGTTATGTCCAATTCCTGGGATGTATGCAGTTACTTCCATACCATTTGATAGACGAACACGGGCATACTTTCTCAAAGCTGAGTTTGGCTTCTTAGGTGTCATTGTGCCTACACGTGTGCATACTCCTCTTTTTTGAGGCGATGCAAGATTAATAGGACGAGACTTCAATGAGTTAAATCCTCTATTTAATGCAGGCGATTTTGATTTGTAGGTCTTTTCTTCACGACCTTTACGAACCAATTGATTAATTGTTGGCATCGTTTTCTCCTTTCATCTTTCTCCATTTATGCACACATAACCAAGTGTGCCATACTTCTGCATAATATATAGGCCTAAATTAGGCCCATAACACTAGCTAAATTATTTTACGATATAAATCAACTACTAGTCAATATACAAACTTAGATTTTTTGCTTATTTTTAGACAAAATCTTTCGGTTACTAAAATAATAATGGGATGCGAAGCAATATTCAAGATAATTTATTCTTTCTATATATGTAAATATATTTTTAAAAGAGCCTATAGCTCTTTTAAAAATTATCGTATAAATAGATATGCTGTATAGGCGATGTAAGAAAGTACACAAATAAGTCCTTCCCAGCGTCCAAAGCTCTTTTTGGTGCGAGCGAAGATATACATTACTACGGCTACAACTATCATGATAATACCATCGATGATACTTTCATTTAAGACATGCAGAGGTGAAAGTAAACTTGAAGCACCTAAGATGAAGAGAATGTTGAAGATGTTAGAACCGATGGCATTGCCTAGGGCAAGACCTGGCAGTTTCTTGAACGTAGCTACAACCGAAGTTACAAGTTCAGGCAATGATGTACCGATTGCGACAATAGTTAATCCGATGAAGTTTTGGCTTAAACCTAAGCTAGTAGCGATATTGCTGGCATGAGTTACAACTAAATTACCACCAAGTATTACAATAGCTAAACCAACAACAATTAACACTAAGCTCTTAGGTAAGGTATATTCCTTGCTGGTATCTTCGTCATCATTATTACCTGCCTTAGCTTCCTTTATCATCATGTAGATGTAAATAGCCATCAAGATTAGTAAGATAACACCTTCAATGCGTCCTAGTGTACCATCTAGTAACATAATAACTAAGATGATCGATACACCTATATTGATCGGTAAATCTCTTTTGAGAATGCTTGGATTGGTCACAAATGGCATGATTAAGGCGCAGATACCGACTACGCCAAGAGCGTTAAAGATATTAGAACCAATGACATTACTGATGGCAATATCGTTATTACCAGCTATAGCAGCACTGATACTTACAGAAGCTTCAGGGGCACTTGTTCCCATCGCTACGATAGTCAACCCGATAACTACACTTGGTACATTGAGAATACGAGCGATCGAACATGATCCATCGACGAATAAATCTGCTCCCTTAATTAAAAGAGCGAACCCAATAATTAATAAAAGATAATCCATATTAACCTTCCTTCCAGACAATAAAAAAGACTTCTATCCTAAGATAAAAGTCTGGTTATTCAAGATATAAGCCGGTTAAATAACGTCCTGACGACTATATCACATTCGTACTCGAAGTGCTAACTACTCCCTTTTACAGTTAATTATTCTAAATAAGTACAAAATGAAAGTCAATAATTTATTCGTCAACTTTCGCTATTTCCACTAGTAGTTCACTAGACTTGCGCATCTCATTGACCGATAGATATTCATATGGTCCATGGAAATTGCGACCACCAGTACCTAAGTTCGG
>CALBGK010000141.1 GCA_937893115.1 uncultured Erysipelotrichaceae bacterium
TAGTAATAGCACTGACTAAAGCTGTTGTGAGAGTGACACCGGCTGAAGGTCCATCCTTAGGCACAGCCCCTTCTGGCACATGGATATGAATATCATGTTTTTCAAAAAATTCAGAATCGATATGATATTTAGAAGCATTGGCTTTGATGTAATCTAGAGCTATCTTTGTAGACTCTTGCATGACATCGCCTAATTGTCCAGTAACAATTAAGCGCCCCTTACCTTCAAAATAATTTACTTCAACAGGCAAGATATCTCCACCAAAAGATGTATAAGCCAAGCCTGTTACAACCCCTATTTGGTCCTTCTTTTCTTTATTGCCATATTCAAAATATTCATGACCTAACCATTCATTAATCTTTTTCTTAGAAATCTTGATAGTTTTCTTATTATCTTTCAAGATGCTAAGAACTGATTTACGACATAATGAGCCAAGAACCCTCTCTAATTGTCTAACCCCAGCTTCTCTAGTGTAATGACGAATTAGATAAATGATTAAATCATCAGAGATAGAAAATTGTTGAGCTTTTAAACCATTAGCTTCTAATTGTTTAGGTAAAAGATGCTTCTTAGCTATCTCTAATTTTTCAATTTCAGTATAGGAGCTTAGATTGATAATCTCTAAGCGGTCACGTAAAGCAGTCGGAATATTTTCGATATAGTTAGCTGTAGCGATGAATAAAACATCAGATAAATCATATGGTTCCTCAATGTAATGATCTGAGAAAGCATTATTTTGTTCGGGGTCCAACACTTCTAACATAGCGCTAGCTGGGTCACCCTTATAATCTGATGCCATCTTATCTATTTCATCAATTAAGAAGACCGGATTTAATACTTGGGCTTTCTTCATACCTTGAATAATGCGTCCTGGCATAGAGCCGATATAAGTACGACGATGACCTCTAATTTCAGCTTCATCTCTTACACCACCTAAAGATATCTTTACAAAGTGGCGATTTAAAGCTCTAGCAACTGATTTAGCTAAGGATGTCTTACCAACTCCTGGAGGACCTACCAAACATATAATTGGGCTTTTTAAGCTATGAGTCATCTGTTTAACAGCTAGATATTCTAGTATTCTCTCTTTGACTTTTTTTAAGCCATAATGGTCTTCATCGAGAATCTTGCTAGCTTCATTTAAATCTTCATTATCAACTGAATGCTCATACCAAGGGATATTTAATAACCAATCGAGATAAGAACGAATGATAGCAGCTTCACTTGAAGCACTTGGCATCATCTCATAGCGTTTAAATTCCTCTAAAGCCTTCTCTTTGACATTGTCAGGGAATGGCTCATTTAAGACGCGTTCCTTTAAATCATCGATATCGCTATTACTACTTCCATCATTCAATTCGTCTTTAATCGCTCTTAATTTTTCTCTTAAATAATATTCTCTTTGGCTTTCTTCAATACGCTCTTTGACTACGGCATTGATATGTTCTTCGATCTCATTTAATTCC
>CALBGK010000142.1 GCA_937893115.1 uncultured Erysipelotrichaceae bacterium
GTCATATTCAAAAGGCTATAGAATCAATCTTGGCTAGATATATCCTACAAAATCCTGATGTTCATGATGTCCTTGTCGATGTCGAAAATGATAATTATGTCATTAAAGAAAATAGTGAGGCACGATAATTTCGTGCCTTTTCTATTGCAATAAAAGCAATTAAATATTATAAGTATATTATGATTAATGAATTGAAAAAATATAGTACAAGTTCAAAATATAGTTATACCCTAGGCATGTCTTTGACTATAGAAGCTCTTAAAGGAATAGGTGATAAGGTAGTAAAGATATATCTTTCTAAAAAAGTTCATCACAATGAACATCTAGACTTATTAATTAAATTAGCTAATGATTATGGTGTGGAAATAATTGAAGATGACAAACTCATAAGTAGTTTATCAATAAAAGAAAACTGCTATTGTATTGGTGTTTTTGAGAAATTTAAAAAAGAGCTAGTTTCTAGAGAACACATCGTCTTAATGAATTATCAAGATGAGGGTATCTTAGGTACTACTTTGCGTTCAGCTATATCTTTTGACAGTCATGATATCATTCTCATCAATAATGATGTCGATATCTTTTCACCTAGAACCGTTAGAGCTAGCATGGGAGCCATCTTCCATTGTAATATCGCTAATTATTCATCAATAGATGAATATCTAAAGAATTATGATGGAAAAAATCTTTATGTCTTAAAAGATCATGAAGGAGAAAAGTTGAAAGAAGTTAGTTTTAAAAGCCCTTATAGCATCTTCATCTCTTGTAAGGACTTAGATATTAAAAATGCCCATAGTATCTATATCAACCATAGGCAAGATGAAAACTTATCTTGGGAGATTAAATCAACCATTCTCTTACATCAATTATTTGTATCAAAGCGGTCGTGATAGCTGCATCTTTGACAAAGAGGCATAGTTAGTTTGTTGTTGTTGAGGTCAGTGACGACCTTTTTATATTCTTTAGAATTGATGATATTATCTAGACCATCAAGATAGATATTTCCAAGTTTATTTATGCCCTTAGTATCAAGACAGCAGAGGGTGACATCACCATTTACAAGTATCGCCAACATTGTCTTAGCTCCAAGACATGTTCCCTTAGTATTATGGATTTCATCATCAATATCAGGCCACTTAAAGAAGGGATTAGTAGTGACATAAACTTTATCTTTAATCTTATATTGATTTGGTATTTTAGAAGATTTGAAATCAAAGCGATTTTTTAAATCATTTAAATAGTTAAAGGACGGTTTTGTAAGAGTATCTAGATTATAAAAGCGTAAATCTAAGATATATGAATGCTCATTACTTAAAAGTTCATCAATAGTCTTAAAGTATTGCTCATCATCTTTATATTGACTATGTAGAGATATTGAAAGTTTGCGCAAGGAAGGATGTTTGTCTAGATCATATTTTTTTAGTAAAGTACCATTGGTCACTAACTGCAATTTCATATCTTCTTTGTCTAAGATATCGAGTATCTCATTAAAAAATGGGTGAAGCAGAGGTTCACCCAATATGTGTAGATAGATGTAAGAACTGTATTTCTTGATTTGACCAATGGCCATTTTGAAATTATCTAAAGAGATAAATTCATTGTGTTTAGGATTGGTGCAAAAAGGACAGTCCAAATTAC
>CALBGK010000143.1 GCA_937893115.1 uncultured Erysipelotrichaceae bacterium
ATGATAGTTGGTATTGAATGTAATCATGAAGGTAATAAAAGATTAGAAGAGTTTTCCCCTTATGATTTCTATGATTCTGACTTTGGCGACATCCATAGCGAGGGCAAAGAGATGATGGAATGGATAGTAAGTTATCTAAAGCCTTATATCGATACAAATTATCATACTTATGCTGATCGTTATCATACAGCTATAGGTGGTAGTTCTATGGGTGGTCTAATGGCCCTATATGCCGGTATTAATTATTCTAATATCTTCTCTAAAGCTTTATGTCTATCACCCTATGTCTACTATGTGATGAGCGATATTCTTAAAGATATTAAAAAAGCCAGTATCAATAATGATACAGACTTATATATCAGTTATGGTAGCAAAGAATGTCAAAATCATAATAAATTTATTCGCTATACCGAAGATATCTTCACTATTCAAAGAAAGATATCAAATAGGGCTAGAGTATATCTTCATCTGTTTAAGGGACATGATCACTCAGAAGCCTCATGGGCTAAAGAGACTAATGTCTGGGTTAAAGAATTGGGTTTTAATAAAATGGCCCTCTAATTTTTAGCGGGGGGATGTTCTATAACTTAGTGGTGGAGCAACTCTAATATATTGGTGGGGATTAAATAAGCTGTCATTAAAGATTATTATGACAAATAATCGATAGTGACAGCTTATTATTTTGGTGCATATGATTGACATTTATCTTTTTTTGATTATTTTATGATTAGATCGTTTTGATTGATTGTATACATTATTCGTCTACTTCTTCGTCTATTATTTCTCCTTTGAGTTATAAAGTGCTTTAGTTGCCTTGGAATTAATGCTTTCAGCTATACTGTTGGATATTCTTTTACCTTTATATGTATATTAAAGACTAATGCCACTTTTAAGAAACTCATTATAAAATTCATGTATCTTATTTAAAGCTTCATTTGGGTCTTTACATCTTCTGTTGAAATGAATATATTATTCTTTAATCTCATAGGCTTTATTTAAATCGTCATCAATACACGATTCTACTACTCTATTTGATTGGCATCAAGATTAATAGAATTTAAGACGAAACGTTCTATTTGATTCATTTATAGTCTAACCTCATCTTTAATTTCACTGTCTTATCGATCAATCATATACAAGAGTCATTTTATCCTTATTCATAAACGTAAAGTGGGGGCTTAGTCCCTGCTAAAAGCTGTATATAATCGCCAAGCCTAGGAATTGATATTATTTTAATAAAATAAGGTAAGCAGATGTCTTACCTTATTTTATTATTTGTTCTAGCTTTTTTGTAGCGATTGCGAATTCTTTGACGCAGAATGATAAGTATTACTATGGCAATGGCCAACATAACAGATACCCCAATCAAGATATAAAGAAACATGTTGTTGGCATAGCTAACGACAATAAATGGGGCATCGAGATTGCGCAAAAGATCAATGTTTACACTATTCATGCCTCTTTCGCCATAATTACTAGATATGATGCTTCCTGGCATATTGATAGTCAAGTTCATGCTTAAACCTAAGTCTTTGAGGATATTGATGCTGTCGCTACTATCATTAAAACTATCTAATTCTATGCCTAGGGCAGTAAAGATATTCTGATCGATAATGAGAGTCATTTTGCCATCATTGACTGATATATCAATCAAGGAAGTATCAAAAGGCTCTTTAGAAGTAATAGTGATGCCTTGATAACTCACACCATCAATTTCTTTTGTAATCTCTTGAACTTCTAGATTAGAAGATAAATCATCGCTGACACGACTGATTAAATCGCTAGCTACCATATTTTGAGCATTTAAGATATCTTCTTGAATTAATAATTCACCTGTAAAAGTGATGCTTTCATCTTCGTAGACGGTTATCTGTCCATTAAATTTAGCACATGAAGTAAGCAGTATGAATAAGCTTAATATGAGTATTAATCTTTTAATTTTTGACATTAGAATCACCTTTACCATTATAATCTACTTTTTTCATCTGAGTTAACATATAATTATTTTAGATGGAGAAGAAAAGAATTA
>CALBGK010000144.1 GCA_937893115.1 uncultured Erysipelotrichaceae bacterium
GATAATAGCTCCATCAACTCTTGATTTGATAACTACATCTACTATCATATCAACATCGGATATGCCTTCAGTAATGGTATGTAAGATAATATTATACCCATAAATCTTAGCGACATCCAATAAGCCATTTATAATCATGCCTGTATAGGTAAAGCTAGCTTCAGGGATGACAAGACCGATGGTCGTAGTCTTTTGTAATGCTAAGCCTTGAGCGATGGCATTAGGCTTATAGCCAAGTTTTTTAATTGCCTCATCCACTCTTTGCTTAGTCTGTAATTTCACCACATCAGATCCATTAATAACGCGTGAAACAGTTGCCAGTGATACATTTGCTTCTTTTGCTACATCATATATGGTGACTCTTTTCATTAACTCTCTCCGTGCTTGTCGTCACTACCTTCTTCTTCAGGTCTAAGCCACTTCTTAAGGGCATCCAAACCTTTTTCAGCTACGTCGATAGTGATATCTTTAGCCTTTTCTATCTTTTCATTGACTTCTGGTTTACTCATAAAGTTATCAATGCCATCCTTGACATTAGTAATAGTCTTATTAGTAAAATCGCCTACCGAATTTACAACATTCATAATGTCTTTATTTTCTTTAATTGCATCGATACCATCATTGATTTTAGCACCTAATTTATCACTAGATTCTTTCACGAATTGTCCAGTATCTTGTACAGTCTTTTGTACTTTAGGATCATTTTTAATCTCGTCAATCTTCTGTAATGTTGTATCAGCGATTTCTTTAGACTTAGTTGATACAAAGTCTACTGCATTTTTAAGTTGTTCAGAATCTTTAACATCCTTAGCGGCCTTAACTAATTTATCAGCAGCTTTAGACATTACATCTACCGCTTTAGAGGCGATTGCTTTAGCTTGTTTCTTTAAGTCTTTATCTTCGATTTCATCAGCTTTAGCTGTGATTTCATCAATCTTTCTCTTCATCTCTTCAACGGTTGCTTCCACTGATTTTTCGATATCTTTGTTGTCATTATTCATATTATTTTCCTCCTATGATATCTTCTGGGCTAGGTTCTTTTGGCTCTTTCTTAGTCTTTGATACTATGGAATCCGCCACATCCTTAACCTTACTTTTGATATTTTCAGCATTTTTGCTTAAATATTCTTTAGTTTCTACAACAGCTTGTACTGTTGCGTCATG
>CALBGK010000145.1 GCA_937893115.1 uncultured Erysipelotrichaceae bacterium
TTTTTATCAATTAATGTATTGATGTTAGTTTCTAATTCGTTAAGCGAAGAAGATACTTCGATATCATATTCTGTTTCTAAACCACGATAACTAATTAATACTTTCTTTTGTCCGCTACTTGTAGTATCAAATTCTTCTATCATATCCGAATTGACATCGATCACCTCATTAGAGCCATCTTCATAATTGACTCTTAGTTTTAAACCGCTAAAGTCATATGGCTCATTTAGTTTAAGGACATTAGTACTAGCTTCATTTATTAATTCAATAGAGTCAATCTTGATAAATTGAGCGATATATTTTTTATCTTCATGCGCCTCAGTGAGCTCTTGGTCATAACCTATCCACTTATAGCCATCAAGTTCAATTGAATTGATATAGGGAATTTGCCCCTCTTTAACCTCAAAACTGATACTATCTTGACCTAGTATCTTACCGCCATTGGCATCAATAGTAATAGTAAAGTATTGATTTTCAGCTATCTTATCTTCGTTAATGATAAAGTCGATATCTTGAACTGCCACATAACCAACACTAGTACTATAATCATAGGTAAAATTATCTCTATCTATTGAACTATCAACCTGAACTTTATAATAGTCATCATTTTTTTCTAGGATTATCATTGAAAAGTGATTGACATCTTCAAGTGTATATCTTATATCAGTCAAAGATGCATCATTATAGATACTTAGTCTTGAGCGATAATCGATAATGCCTAAGGCATAATGATTATAATCTTTTAAACCCAAAGTATTATCAAGGGAATAATAATTAGAAGCTGCCTTTTCTCCCCAATAAGGGTCACTAGAATAATTGACATTCATTCCACTAGCTTTATTGCCAAAAAAAGAACCGTTGTAGGAGGCACTTAAATGATTGGAATAGCGCGATGAAATATAATATTTCGCATGCGAATAAACCGATCTTTCAACTGTATCATAAGCCGAAGCATTTCTCTCTTGTTCGCTATCAAAAGCGGCATGACCAAAGAAATTATTGTTGGCAAAAGAATTTAAGGACTTAGCATATGATGATTCGTTTATAGATACTGACAACATCATCAAGGCATTGGCCCCATAGATATTCTGATATTCAAAGAATGATTTTAGTTCACCATAATATTGAGATTGATTGACGACATCATTGGCATTATCCAAATTGAGGTCATAATAATTTTGTAATCTTCGATCAAAGGATAAGACATCATAAAAATAATTCTCTATCTCCTTATAGGAATAAGCCGTCATAGAGCGATGAGGCAAATACTCATAGTAGTTATAGTAGGCCTTATCACAATTTATCGCATTAGTATTTAACTCATTTCGATAATCATCTATCATTAGTCTAAAATCAGAATAAAAATAATGGCCATCATAACTATAATAATATCTATTCTCTTCTAGATAATCAGGAGCTATTCCAAGACTGATACTAGTAGAATAAAAGTCCTGTAAGAGTTGATTTTTAACTTCATGATATAAGATACCATCAATGACTATATACGAAGACAAGCGCATATCTAAGGCCTCGATGGGATGCAAGATGACATTGTCTATACTAGTTTGACCATAGGCATCCGCAATCATAAAATTGACATAATTACCATTTCCAACCGTAGAAATATAAGCGCCATCAATGCCATAACAGCCATTGATATCACTAGTATTGCCACTATTTAAATCTTCATATTCTACTACAAATGTGCAAGCGTCATCAGTTTTAAATTCTACAACGCCATATTCCATCATGATAACCTTGCCACTTTGAACTATAGCTAAATTATCATATTCATCTGAGTGATTACGATAGTAATTATAAGCACTGTAATAATTTGAAAACTCATCTACTACCTCTTCATTATTAGCGTAATCAATAAGACGATACATATTATCATCTTCAGCTAAAACTTCGCAAAAGGAAAATACAAATGATAGTAGTATCAAGATAATAATTCTATTTTTCATAGAAACATTTTAACACGAATCAAAACAATAGATATATAAATGTGTACATACTACTAAGCCTAGTTTAACTAGCTCTAAATCAGTATTGATCACTTCCTTTTCATAGGCATCGACAACTATATATTCATCATTAAACTTAAAATCTACTATATTCTTCAACATAGTCAAATTCCCTTTAAGAGAGATAGATGTATCAAATAATACTTCTATCTCTCTATTTAGTGGCATGAAAGTAAGCTTGAGTAATAATCTATTCATTGATAATCCTGATCTTTATTTTCTTATTGCCGCAAAGATAATAAGCCTCATCATCATTTAAGTCATCCGTTTCTAAAGGATAGAAGAGATTTTGTTTATAGACCCCCTTTCCAATCCACAAGATATCGGTATTGCTCAAACTCTCTTTGGCATATTCCATAAAACTGATTTTAGAGAACTTACCATAATTTTTTTGATATAGAGCTAAATCTTTTTTACTATTCGATACGATGAGCAAGCTTGAACTCACATCATGATATAACTCTTCCCTTTCATTGATATCAATGCCTAACAAAATCTCATTATTTCTTATTTTAGCTTTAATAACTGCGGGCATTTTATTGATATAATGTTCGACGATTCTAGCACCGAACTTTTTAACCTGCGCTTTGACGGGGACAAATGGACATATTTTATCCATGAGACAATAATCATTTTCTATATCGAGAGGAATCTTAAAGAGAGTCATGAGCTCACTTTTATCTTTAATGCCGATAGATATAATATTTTCAAAACCTAATAAGGCTTTATAAGGAAGGTTATTGGTAGTCTTAACCATAGCGATAAAATTAATGCCTATGATTTGACTAATCGATAAAAGGTGATAGAAATAATACTTGTATTCTTCTTCGTAATTTAAAAATACATTTAAGTCTTCAAAGATGATGATCAAATTCTGTTTCTTATTATATCTTACTAGTTTCTTTAATAAAAAAAGTAAATCTTCATCCCAATATTTAAGCCTATCACTGATAAAAGGATGAATTATCTCTTTACTTCCAATATAGATAATTCTCATATTAGAGCTTATTAAATCTTTTAAGATAGAATAGATATATTCATCATTTTTAGTCGCTATCAAAAGATGATATAAGTTTTCATAATCATCTATTTCACCTAAGATAATTTCTTGATCTCCTTTTGAATATTCATACTTTTCAACTAATTCGAAGCTTGACTGAGGCGAAGGTTTAAAGGGAAATAACTTATTTATTTGATGATTGTTATATAAAAGACATATCTTTTTTACCCCATAATCTAAGACATTAAGCATATTTTTAGTAGTATTCCTACTTTCTGTTACAATATTCAAGCGTTCATCTAGTAAAGCGACTTTCGCATTATTAGTATCAAGAGGGCTTCTTAAATAAATTGATTTTCCAGCATATAATTTCTGATCTAATAGCAGATAGAATTCTCCTGGCTTTTTGATAAAGGCAGCTAAATTATTCTTGATTAACTCTCTTGAATCTTTTTCATCTTGAACTTTTAAAGCTATCTTAAAACGACTATTTGACCATATCTCATCATCGATAGAAGTGCTTGGTTTTTGCGTGGATAGTAAAAGATGCAGACCCAGGCTTCTTCCGATTCTTGATAGTGAAATAAGTTCTTTCATCTGCTCTGGATGAGACTTCTTTAATTCAGCAAATTCATCGACGACAATAAGCAGTCTAGATATTTTTGATTGACTATGCATATTATAATCATCGATATTCATTATCGCTTCGCTTATGTTACTAGCCAAATTATTAAATTCTATCTGTCGTCTTTCGCATTCTTTTTTAATTCCTATAAGCAATCTCTCGAAATTATTGTTGTCAAGATTAGAAATGGAGGCGATGATATGTGGCAAGGTTTTAGATTGATATGACAAGCTTTGAACTATACCGCCACCCTTATAATCGATGATGACAATATTAAGATAGTCTGGACTATAGTTTAGGCAAAGAGAAAATAAGAGACTGATGATGAGTTCACTTTTGCCAGAGCCAGTCGTTCCACCAATCAAACCATGTGGGCCTAGACCTTTTTCATGAAGATCGAAACTGATGTCTTTATCAAAAAGAGCGAAATTAGCTTTTAATCCATGCTTATTAAAAGAATGTCTCTTTAAGATATCGATTTCTTTGATATCCTCTTTGTAAAGGTCTATAAATTGATAATTATCTTCTTTAAAAATATCTAGATTGAGATACTTACGCTCTTTATAAAATGAAGATGCATAATCAAATTCTTCCCTTGGATATGTAAATAATAAGGTCTTATTATCGCTTACTATTCTTCCCTTACAATTGTCAAAATAGATGGTCGTATTAATATTTTTATAATCTAAATATTCACTATTTTGATAGATGATGTAATAGAAATTGTCTCTTTTTTGAAGTTCAATTTGATCAAAACTGATAATGACTATCTTTTTATCTATTTCTAAAAGTTCAGCTAGTTCACCTTCTTCCCTCAACAAGTATCTCTTATCTTCATTAAAAATAGCTGGCATAAATGCGAAATATCGAAGTTTTTCTGGCACTTTATATAAGACTAATAAGTAATCATTAAAATCATTAGTGTTCGACAATTCTAAAATTAAGCGATTAATCACATAATAATCATCTTTAATGCTCTCTCTAATAATAATGTTTCTCTTTTTCTTAATATCTATAAGTAAGGGATAATCATCTACTATCAACTTATCCTTAAAATTCTCAACGAAGGGATAAGCTCTATCAAAATTTATCTTATAGCTATAAGTGCCAAGAGATATATTTAAAAAGTATTCGTCACTTTCAATAAGATAAAAATAAGTATTATTCTCTTTCATCTTTTGATACTTCTTATAATCAAAGTAATAATCATTTAATATTCTTACTTGGTTATAGAATTTAAGGAGATATTCATCAATACTTAAAGTGATAGATAAGACGAAAAATTAGGGGCCATAGTAATGTCGATACTAGCATGACCACCGGCACCAATAACATAGGTATAACTTCTCTTATCTCACTTCCCCTATTTAAGCTATTTTGAACATTTAAATAAGCCACTAAACACATCGCTAAGCTCATCGTGAGTCCAGGACCTAATTGTTCAATCAAACTTGGAAAAGTCTTCTTTTTAATCTCTTGATAGTCATAAATCGCTAATTCGTTACTTAAATCACCTAAATACTTTGGTTTTATATAATTGTTTATACTTGATATAAGTGGATAGATATAAGTATTAAAATGAAGTTCATATCTTTTCTTAGTTCTATTATTAAACTTGTTTAGATAGATAAAATTATGATGATAGATAAATTTAATCCCTATAAATTCAACAAGATCAAAGTCTTTCAATATTATGCCTTCGTATGGCTTACCATTGAGATAGACATAATGACTATTAGTCTTGATCCTCTCGTCCTCATAAAACAAATAATATCCTTCTAATAATTCATCATCGACAATGACAGTTGATTCAGGATGATTAGAGATGATAAATGGGCGATTGGGAAGTATCGTGAATTTATCATAAGCTTCATTATTTTCATAGACAAATAATTTTGAATCATAAAAGGCATCTTCATTATTTATTTTATAGACGCCATTATGCAATATTACTTCTTTACAATTATCGACTAGTCCATTTTTTAAATGTAGATGCCATTTATTATCATTTAGATAAAAATGTAAGGATGCATAGTCAAAATAAGCAATATCTTTAGATAGTTCAAAATGTTCTATCTTGGTCTTATCGACATAAAATATAAATAAATTATCCATCGCTGACTAAGACATTGAGCTTGGCTTGATATTTTTCATCCTTGGTCTTAATCGTGATGATAGTACTGCCTAAATCGACAGCGAATATATCACCATTTGTAAGCCTACAGACATTTTCATCTTCACTGTTGTAGATTAAATCTTCTCTGTCATATCCTTGAGGCAAAGATTTTAGAGGCATTTTATATATTTCTCCCTTTTTGATAACCGCAGAATATTTAGAAAGAATAATCTTATCAGAGCTCATCTCATTATTACTGAAAGATGAAATTCTATTTTTCCTTGTACACTTCTTTACAAATTGACCATTTTCAATATGAGATAAGTTATTAAAGACTTGATTGTCATCATCTAATATTTCAAAGGTTTTGGATAGTCCTATACGCCCTAGAAGAGTATTAGGTGAATTTAATATGAGATCTAAAAGCCAATGGAATGATAAATCACCACATACTTTAACTTCATCAATATTCTTAGTTGACTCATCCAATAAATCATACGACTCATCTAGGTTGCTGCTATGAAACTCTCCATTTTCGTCATAGATATGCATGATAGCCTGTACATAAGCCCTAATACCGGCCCTGATATCAACATTCATAAGTGATTGGCCAAGGACATCCAAATGAAAGTCAGCACCTAAAGAAGTATTGGCACTGGCGTTGATGATGGCATCGATATCATGGTCATCTTCAAAAATTAAGCGCAAGTTATTATTTTTAACTTCAAAGCCGATGCAATAATCATCACTAATTGCTAATTCGACCTTGCCGCTTACATACATATGCAATGATAAATCTAGATTTAAATAGACAAAGGGAATATTAGCTATAGGCACCTTAATCTTACATATTGGGATAGTGGCCTCTACTTCATCATTCAAGGATTTTAAACTCGATTTGACAGTTCTTAAAATTGACGAAGTATCTAAATCATTAAAATTAATAGCTAAATCTTGATATTTTCCTTTTGATACTCCTAGACTTTCTGAAGTTTCAAAATTTAATTTGAAATAGGCATGTTCGATATTGCCATCATTATATTTCCAAATAAAGTCGGGATTGATATTATAAAGACTAAATTCACCATAAATATTTAGTCCTTTATCAGTCTTTTTTGATACATAAAATCTAATTTTCGAAGTTGATAGAGTATACGAAATACGAAATCCATTGACATAAAAGACATTATTATTTTTAGCTAAGAGCTTAAATCTATCGACATATAAATTGCTATCCACTTCTTCGCCATAGGGCTCAACTATCGCCTCACTAAAATCAATCAGGGAAGAAGAAGATATATCAAATTTATAGAAGACATCTTCGATGGAGCATGGCATATATTTAAAAGAACCATCCTCTTGAATATCGATCCAATAAAATAACTCATCAGATTTAGAATAGATATAATCGCCAACTTGATAAGTTTCATCAGGAATAAAATCTTCGATCGACTCATCAATCTGTCGATAATTCTGCCTAAATTCTATGTCATAATAGTCTTCAATTTGGCGATTATTTATTATATCTAAAGTCTTAGCAATAAGGTTATTAGCAATATCTCTATTTACATAATCATCACTTTTAATATCTTCTTTAATCCAAGCTATTTCTTTTAGATAATTAAGATTATCATCGACATCTACTTCCATCATCTTAACTAAACTAGAGGCTAGTAAGTCATATTCTAGCCTCTGAGAAAGGTCATATCTCTTGTCTATAACGCCCCATTCAATTAGGACCTCTTCACTTGTACTATCGATTGATAAACCACTTTTAGCAGCTAAATCATCAAAATATTGTCCAACTAAATATCTATCTTTACCATTTTCACAAGCAGTGCAAGTAACCAATATCATAAAGCTCATCAAAATGATTAAAATTTTCGCTTTAATTGAACTCTTGAGCATTACTTTCGATAGTCGTCTCTAAATTGTCATAGGAAGAAACAGTATAATCAAGAAAATGAGCATATCTTTCGATAGTCTCAGACTCTTCGATGAAGCGATTAGAAAATTGTGCGAAGCGCATCTGAATAGCTCTAGCTCCATCAGAATCCCAAGTTGTGCTTAATTCTTGCATCAATTGCTTAACATAGCGTAAAACATCATCCAAATTAGCGTTGATTTGACGAATTTGATTAGCTAAATTGCTAACTTCCCCTAAAGAAATTTTAATATGTTCCAAACGGGTCACCTCCTAACGATATAATCTCTGGGCTTGCATGTAAAGCTCATCTTGCGTCTCACGATAGGCTCTAGCGCTATTTTTCAAAAATTCGACATACTGTTGCATGATAATAGAAATCTGTTTGAAATCATCTTCATAAGAAGCTAATTGATTGCTGAAGGCTAGATTATCTTTACCCTGCCACGCATTAGACATCTTCTCT
>CALBGK010000146.1 GCA_937893115.1 uncultured Erysipelotrichaceae bacterium
ATCGATAGTTTGGATGCCTTTGTGGCCCTGGTAGGACAAGAGTTTTCTAAAATAACCATGGGAGCTAATCAAGTCTTTAATGCAGGGCTTATTGGCACTTCTATCTATTCTATTTTCTATATATTATTTGCGGAAGTTGGAACTTATATCATCATCATAGTATTATTCATCATCGCCATGTTGCTGATTGTACCAATGAGCGTATATAGGAATATCTTCTTAGAAGCCAAAGAAAATGTTATAGAAGCTAAAAAGCGAAATAAAGAGAAAAGAGAATTAAAGGCCTTAGAAGAAGAAAATAAGAGCTCCTTCCAAAATATTACTCTCAGCAAAGAAGAAGAGGTGAAGACTCCATCGGTTGGTAAATCGGCCTTTTTTATCGATGTCGATGAGCCAAAGGAGAAAAGTATTACTCCCCATGAAATCATTGATAATACTACTCAAAATGAAGCAGTGGTTGAAGAGAATAAACCAAAGATTTTACAAGCCGAACAAGGTAATACAAAATATGAACTTCCACCTATCTCACTTCTTGATAATGTCACATCTAAGAGTTCTAATGTAAACAGGACTTCTGCCAATATCAAGGGACAGAAAGTTATAGAGATATTAAAGAATTTTGGTATAGAGGCAAGTCTTGTCAATACGCATGTTGGGCCTAGTGTAACTAAATTTGAAATCAAACCTGACAGTAGTGTCAAAGTTACTAAGATACAATCGATTAGTGACAATATCAAGATGGAATTGGCGGCTAAGGATATTCGTATTGAGGCACCTATTCCTGGTAGAAATGCCGTTGGTATTGAAATACCAAATGTTGAGCCAACTATGGTCAGAATGCGTGAACTAGTTAGCAAGATGCCTAATGACGCCAAGACTTCTAAATTGATATTTGCCCTAGGAAAAGATTTATTAGGCAATAATATCTATTGCGAATTAGATAAGATGCCTCATCTATTGATCGCTGGAGCTACTGGTTCTGGTAAGTCAGTTTGCATCAATACGATAATTACTTCCTTTTTAATGCACAGTTATCCTATGGATGTAAGATTGGTCTTAATTGACCCTAAAAAGGTTGAATTTACACCATATCATGATATTCCTCATCTATTATGGCCAGTTATCACCGATCCTGTCATGGCTAGCAATATGCTCAAAAAGATTGTGGTCATCATGGAAGAGAGGTATGAAGCCTTTGCGGATGTAGGTGTTAGAAATATTAAAACTTTCAATGAACTAGTAGCTAATCATAATGCGAATTTAAAAGAAGAAGAAAAACCGATGGAACATATGCCGTACATCGTTGTCATTATCGATGAGTTGGCTGATTTAATGGCCATCGCCGGTAAAGAAGTCGAACTATCTATCCAAAGAATTACCCAATTAGCTAGAGCTAGTGGTATACATTTAGTTGTAGCGACACAAAGACCTAGTACCGATGTCATCACGGGTATTATCAAGTCTAATATTCCGTCTCGCATATCTTTCGCGGTCGCTAGTTCTATTGATTCACGAACTATTTTAGACCAGACGGGTGCAGAGAGATTACTTGGCAATGGTGATATGTTATATGCCCCACAGGGTGAAAATTCACCTATTCGTATCCAAGGCGTCTATGTGACGGATGAAGAGATTAAATCTATAACTAATTATGCTAAGAAGCAACAAAAGCCTATCTATGAAGATTCATATTTTGAATTCTTGAATATCAATAATAATTCTGCTAATAGCACTCTAACTTCTAAGGAAGAAGATAGTTTACTGAATGATGTCATTGACTATGTCGTCGACGTGCAAAAGGCCTCGACATCTCTTCTGCAACGTCGTTTTGGCATCGGTTACAATCGAGCAGCCAGAATAATTGAAACCTTAGAGGATAGAGGTATTGTAGGACCAGCTCAAGGCTCTAAGCCAAGAGAAGTATATCTGAAAAAAGAAAGCGAAGAATAAAATGGCAGAGATTAAATGTCCAAATTGTGGTGAAGTATTCAAAGTCGATGAAAGTGACTATGATCAGATTCTCAAACAAGTTAGAGATAAGGAATTTTTAAGAGAAATCGACCAAAAGAAGATTGATTTAGAGACGATTAAAAATCGTGAAATCGAAGTTTTATCATTGCGCCAAAAAGAAGATTTTGAAAAGGAATTGACTCAAAAGAATAATTTAATCAAAGATTTAGAGAATAAGATATCTCTCCATGATACAACTATTAAATTAGCTATAAGCGAGGCGACAAATAATAAGGACAAACAGATAAAATCTATA
This sequence comes from uncultured Erysipelotrichaceae bacterium, assembly GCA_937893115.1. Taxonomy (GTDB): domain Bacteria; phylum Bacillota_I; class Bacilli_A; order Erysipelotrichales; family Erysipelotrichaceae; genus CALUZH01. Next base: position 2,267 of record CALBGK010000146.1, read on the forward strand.
GTAGAACAAAAGGATAATGAGCTAATTAAAAAGAATGAACTCATTGAGGAATTAAAAGCTAAATTATTAAATAGTGAAAATGAGAAAAAACTAGCTATATCTAATCTTGAAAATCAAAAAGATAAAGAATTAAATGAGAAACTCATCACGATTAATGATTTAAAAAATAAGCTCAGCAATTCTCAGAGCGAAAATGAATTGACTAGACAAAATCTCAAACGAGAATTTGAAAAAGAATTAAGGATTAAGGATGAACAGATAGAGTACTACAAAGACTTCAAGGCTCGTCAATCGACCAAGATGATAGGCGAAAGTCTTGAACAACACTGTCTCAATGAATTTAATTCTTTGCGCATGACGGCTTTTCCAGATGCCTACTTTGAAAAGGATAATGAAGTTAAACAAGGGAGTAAGGGTGATTTCATCTTCCGTGACTATAAAGATGGCATGGAATATATATCTATCATGTTTGAGATGAAGAACGAGGCTGATGCGACTGCTTCTAAGCATAAAAACGAAGACTTCTTTAAAGAGTTAGATAAGGATAGAAAATTGAAAAATTGTGAGTATGCTGTCCTTGTCTCACTACTTGAAATAGATAATGACTTCTATAACAATGGCATAGTCGATGTCTCATATAAGTATGAAAAGATGTATGTCGTGCGTCCCCAATTCTTTATTCCGATAATTACATTATTGAGAAATGCCGCTTTAAATTCTTTAAAGTATCAACTAGAGTTAGAGACTTATAAGCATCAGCAATTAGACATTCTAAATTTCGAAGAGAATATGAATTCCTTTAAAGAAGCATTTGGTCGCAATTATCGCATCGCTAGTGATAAGTTTAAGGCCG
>CALBGK010000147.1 GCA_937893115.1 uncultured Erysipelotrichaceae bacterium
GAAACACGACTACTAAACACTTAGTCACTTTAAAGAAACATGGTTGGACAGATTATTTTGATGTTGATTTAATGGATGAAACGGATGAGATAGAATTAGCTATTCCTAATGGTAAAGTCATTAAGAAGAACTTTGTCGGTGAACATATCAATAGATATGATTCGATGTTAGTATTATCACATTTTAAGGGTCATCCAATGGGCGGCTATGGCGGAGCTTTAAAACAGCTGTCTATCGGTGTAGCTTCATCACATGGTAAGGCTTATATCCATGGTGCAGGTAAAGTAGAAGAGATTTGGTCTTCAGACCATGATTCATTCCTTGAAGCTATGGCTGATGCGGCTAGTTCTGTCGTTGAATATTTCAAGGGCAATATTGCCTATATCAATGTTATGAAAAATATGTCAGTAGATTGTGACTGTTGTGCTGTGGCTGAAGATCCATGCATAAAAGATATCGGTATCCTCGTATCGCTAGATCCTATCGCCATTGATCAAGCTTGTATCGATTTAGTATATGCAGCTAAGGATGATCCAGGACAGGCTCACTTCTTAGAGCGTGTAGAATCCAGAAATGGTGTTCATACTATCGAAGCAGCAGCTGAATTAGGTTTTGGTTCAAGAGAATATGAACTGATTGAAGTTGAATAATATGTACTATAAAAGATTGATAGGTACAAATATTTATTTGTCGCCATCAGATAAGGAAAATGAAAAGAATATCCTTATAAAATGGTTTAACGAAGATACAGATATTATTAATAATAATAATTTTTCTCGACTTTTGGTGAGTGAAGATAAATTAAAAGAAATTATTGATAAGTGGACAGATGGCCCTTACTATTTTTCCATCATAGCAAAAGATGACGATACTTTTGTAGGCACTGTCTCTCTTTTCAATATCACACCTTATAGTGCAGAATTAGGTATATTTATTGGTAAAGATTACCGAAATAGAGGCTATGGCAAGGAAGCTATGAACTTGATTAAAGACTTTGCCTTTAATTTCATAAATCTCAAAGCCCTACATATCAATGTATTAGGTTTTAATGAAAAAGCTTTAAGTGCATATCAAAAAGTAGGCTTTAAAGAATGTGGCAGATGGCATCAAATTAATTATTTTAATGGTGCCTACTATGATACAATCATGATGGAAGTTTTAAGAGGCTAAAGATCAGTATCCTGAAAATAATTTACATTAAGCAAAATGGTTGAAGTTTCAACCATTTTATTATATAAATGAGTAGCAAAGGAGACAGAGCATATGAACGTAATCAAAAGAAGTGGCGAAGAAGTAGTGTTCACTAGTGATAAAATTGCAAATGCGATTAGAAAGGCCAGCAATGCGACCGAAGATAATCCTCTATCAGAACAAGAAATCTTAAATATTACTGATAATGTCGTTGAGCAATGTTCCAAGATTAAACGCAGTATGTCAGTAGAAGAGATTCAAGATTTGGTGGAAACTGAACTCATGAAGAGTGGTCACTATGCCGTGGCACATAACTACATTACTTACCGTTACAAACGTGAACTGGTACGTAAATCAAATTCGACTGACCGTCAAATCCTTTCATTATTAGAGCGCAATAATGAAGAGGTTAAACAAGAAAATTCTAATAAAAATCCATTAGTCAACAGCGTACAGCGTGACTATATGGCAGGTGAAGTATCGAAGGATATCACTAAGCGTTTCTTGCTTCCACCCGATATCGTCGAAGCCCATGAAAATGGCATTATCCACTTCCATGATGCGGACTATTATGCTCAACATATGCATAATTGCTGCCTTGTCAATCTTGAAGACATGTTACAAAATGGCACTGTAATCTCTGAGACAATGATAGAAAAACCACATACTTTCTCAACGGCTTGTAATGTGGCTACACAAATAATCGCTCAGGTTGCCAGCTCTCAATATGGAGGTCAAAGTATCACTCTTTCTCATCTGGCTCCATTTGTGGAAATGTCTCGTCAGAAATTAAGAGAACAAGTAAGAGAAGAATTTGCTGCTCAAAATATCCTACAGGATGAAGAGACTATCAACAATATTGCAGAGATGCGTGTGCGCAAAGAGGTTGAAAGAGGCGTGCAGACTATCCAATATCAAGTCATCACCTTAATGACAACTAATGGTCAAGCTCCATTTGTCACTGTCTTCATGTATCTAAATGAAGTACCTGAAGGTAAGACTAGAGATGACTTAGCTATGATCATCGAAGAGACTTTGAAACAACGCATTCTCGGTGTTAAAAATGAAAAGGGTGTCTATATCACACCGGCCTTCCCTAAACTTATCTATGTCCTACAAGAAGATAATATTAGACCAGGAAGTCGCTACT
>CALBGK010000148.1 GCA_937893115.1 uncultured Erysipelotrichaceae bacterium
TTACCTTTTTATAAGTATAATTATAAAGCTATGAAAATAATCGAAGTTAAAAATCTCTGTTTTGCATACGAAGAGAACAACTTGGTACTCGATAATATCAATATTGAGGTAGCTAAGGGTTCTTATACGACCATCATCGGTCATAATGGTTCTGGCAAAAGTACATTGGCTAAACTATTAGCGGGTCTTTTGCCTGCTAAAAGTGGCGAGATATATATTGATGGCATCTTGATGAATGAAGACAGTTTAGAAATGATACGCAACCGTTTAGGTATTGTCTTTCAAAATCCAGATAATCAATTTATTGGTTCGACTGTACGCGATGATATTGCCTTTGGCTTAGAGAATCATCAAGTTCCTCATGAGGATATGGATGATATTATCAATAACTATGCTCAAAAGGTCAATATGTCAGAACACTTGGATAAGGAGCCTTCTAATCTATCAGGTGGGCAGAAACAACGTGTAGCCATTGCTGGGGTTTTAGCTATGCGTCCAGAGATATTGATTCTTGATGAGGCGACTTCGATGCTAGATCCTAAGGGAAGAAAAGAGATCAAAGAACTGATTCATGAATTACATAAGGATGAGAATTTAACTATTCTTTCTATTACGCATGATATTGAAGAAACTCTCTATGCCGATAATTGTATTGTGATGAATAAGGGTAAGATATTTGCAGTTGACAAGGCAGAGAATATCTTTAAAAATGCAGATAAGCTGAAACAAATAGGTTTGGATATACCTTATATATATGAATTGAAAAAATTATTTAAGAAAAAGGGCATCAATTTAAATAGCGATGATATTAAAGGAGCGGCAGAAGAATTATGGCAATTACATTCAAAGATTTAAGCTATGTCTATTCTCCTGATATGCCCTATGCCTTTAAGGCTTTAAATCATATCAATTTAGATATTGCCATGCATAAGATGACGGCTATTATCGGCCAGACAGGCAGTGGCAAATCGACATTAGTTCAACACTTAAATGCCCTACTTTTACCAAGTGAAGGTGAATTAGAAATATTAGATCACAATATCAAAGCCAATGAAAAAAATAAGGGTTTAAAGATGTTGCGTTCTAAAGTCGGCCTAGTCTTTCAATTTAGTGAATATCAGCTATTTGAAGAGACTATTTTAAAAGATGTATCTTTTGGACCTAAGAACTTTGGCCAAAGTGAAGAAGAAGCTATAAGTTCGGCGAAGAAAGCTTTGAAATTGGTCGGTCTAGATGAGACATATTATGAACGCAGCCCTTTAGATTTATCGGGTGGTCAAAAAAGAAGGGTGGCCATTGCCGGCATTTTAGCCATGGATCCAGAAGTCATAGTTCTTGATGAGCCTACTGCAGGTCTAGACCCTAAGGGCAGCAAAGAGATGATGAATCTTTTTAAAAGCTTAAACAAGGATTATGATAAGACCATTATTCTAGTTACTCATGATAATGAAAT
>CALBGK010000149.1 GCA_937893115.1 uncultured Erysipelotrichaceae bacterium
TGGTGAAGTAGTTAAGACCTTTAAGGGAAAAGAATTAGAAGGTATCTTATGTCGTCATCCGCTATATGATGATAGAACATCGGTAATTATCTTAGGCAATCATGTCACTGATGAAGACGGTACAGGTTGTGTTCATACTGCTCCAGGTCATGGTTTAGATGACTTTATCGTCTGTCAGAAATATGGCATTAAAGCTTTCTGTCCGGTCGATGAAAAGGGTCTATTGACTAGTGAAGCAGGAGCAGATTTAGAAGGCAAATTCGTCTTAGATGCCAATAAAGATGTCGTAGTGAAACTAGATGAACTTGGACATCTATTAAAGATGGAATGGATCACCCACTCTTATCCACATGATGACAGATTGAAAAAGCCAGTAATCTTTAGAGCGACTGTACAGTGGTTCGCTTCGATCGAAAAGATTAAAGACCGTCTATTAAAGGCTGTTAGCGATGTTAAGTGGCAGAATGAATGGGGTGAACTACGCCTATCTAATATGATTAAAGACCGTAAAGATTGGTGTATCTCAAGACAGAGACTATGGGGCGTTCCTATTCCTATCATCTATAATGAAGACCATAGTCCTATCATCGATGAAGAAGTATTTGAACATATCGCTAGTCTATTTGAAGAAGAAGGTTCTAATGTTTGGTTTGAAAAAGAAGCTAAAGACCTCTTGCCAGAAGGTTATACTAATCCTCTTTCACCGAATGGTAAGTTCACTAAAGAAAAAGACATCATGGATGTTTGGTTTGACTCAGGTTCTTCTTGGAATGAATTAATCGCTAGAGGTTATAGCTATCCGTGTGACTTATATTTTGAAGGTAGTGACCAATATCGTGGTTGGTTCAATTCATCTTTGATTGTCTCAGTGGCTAATCATGATGTAGCGCCTTATAAGAGTGTATTATCTCATGGTTATGTTTGTGACTCTAAGGGTCAAGCTATGCATAAGTCAGTAGGTAATGTCGTAAATCCTATAGATATCATTGAAAAATATGGTGCTGATATCTTACGTTTATGGGCCGCTACAGTTGACTTCAAAGCTGACATGCGTATTGGTGACAGTAATCTTAAACAGGTTTCTGAACAATATCGCAAAGTTAGAAATACTTTCCGTTTCATGTTAGGAAATATCAATCCTTTAGACTTTGATTATTCTAAAGATGGTATTGCTTATGAAGATTTAACTCTTGCCGATAAATATATGATTATCAGACTACAAGAAGTAATTGATAAAGTTAGATTGGCTTATGAAAGTTATGACTTTGTCTCTGCTACGAGCGTGATGACCAACTTCATGACCAATGAAATCAGTTCTTACTACCTAGATTACACTAAGGATATCTTATATATCGATTCTAAAGATGGTCATAGAAGAAGACAAGTTCAGACTGTCATCTATGAATTGGTCGATGCCCTAGTTAAATTATGGTCACCAGTACTGGCCTTTACGGCTTATGAAATCTGGAAGTACTATAAACATGAAGATATCAAGTCGGTGCACTATGCTCACTTCTCTGAAGTTAAACATTTCGCTGACGAAAATGAAATCATCACTAAATTTAATCGTCTATTCTTGATTAGAGATGATGTTCTCAAATCATTGGAACTAGCACGTCAAGATAAGACTATAGGTAAATCATTAGAAGCTCATGTCATCATGCATGTAAATGAAGAAGACTATAAGCTTTTAAATGAGACCTTCCCTGATAGCTTAGCTCAATGGTTAATTGTATCTAGAGTATCATTTACCGATGAGAAACTAGATGCTTATGAATGCGTTGAAATCAGGATTGAAAAGGCTGTGGGAACTGTTTGTCCACGTTGTTGGAACATCACTGAAAGTCATAATGAAGATGGCCTATGTGATCGTTGCAAAAAAGTCTTAGAAAAATAGTTAAATTAAGTAAATAAAGTAATCTCATAAAATAGATAAATCTTATAGAGATTACTTTTATTTTTGTTATAATGATTTTATGAAAAAATGGTTATGTGATGAAATGGTTCAAAAAAAGATACTTACTTATTCTCTAAGTGGTATTATCATCCTCTGCTTCTTTTTCTTTGTCTCGGAATTTGATGCAGTCGCTACAGCAATAAAGAATCTTTTATCGATACTATCACCCTTTATATGGGGAGTCACATTCGCCTTCTTTTTAATACCTTTAGCTAATCGTATAGATAAGTTTTTCCCTTTAAGAAAAAGGCCAAATCTTAGAAATACTCTAATAGCTATAATATGTATCATCTTCTTGATTTTAGTGATAGCTTTATTCTTCGCTATTTTAATACCACAACTTGTCATCAGTATCAGTCAATTGTCGGAAGTATTTAAGGGTTATATCGATAATGCAACTGCTTGGATAAATGATTTTTCTGAGCTTATCGCCTTGTCAGACGAGACTATCAATGATATCTATACCTTTGCTTCTGAATTAGTATCACGCCTCATCGTCTGGGCTCAAGGATACTTGCCAAGTCTAGTTCAAACGATTATTTCTTCCTTTACAGGAATTGGCAATTTTGTCATCGGTATCATTGTCGCCTTATATATCATCATCGATAGAGAACATTTAAAAAGACAATTGAGTAGATTGTCACAAGCTGTCTTTTCAACTAGACATCACCGTCGTTTTGCGATGCTGGTGCATTTAGCGATTGAAAAGTTTTCACATTTCTTTATTGGCAAAGTCATTGACTCAATCATCATTGGTATTTTAACTTTTATCACGATGACTGTCTTAAAACTAGACTATGCCATCTTAATTAGCTTTATCGTTGGGGTTACTAATATCATTCCATTCTTTGGTCCATTTATTGGTGCCATCCCAAGTATTTTCATTCTTCTTATTGTCGACCCATTGCAGGCCCTCATATTCGCTGTTGCAATATTAGTGATCCAACAATTGGATGGCAATTTAATTGGTCCGACAATCTTAGGGGATTCTATGGGATTATCAAGTTTATGGATTATGTTTGCGATTATCGTTGGTGGCGCCTACTTTGGTGTACTAGGAATGATAGTTGGTGTTCCTGTCTTTGCTATTATCTATTTCTTAATCAAGGAATTCGTCGATAATAGATTGAATGATAAGGGTCTTGAAACTGAAAGTGAGAATAAGGAGTAATACTCCTTATTTTATTGAAATATGGAAATAGATGCAGATTATTTAGCTAAATCAGTAACTAAGGCTGGAAGGATACTTCTAGAAAGCGGCGCTGAAATATATAGAGTAGAAGATACGATGAAACGTATAGCGCTTTGTTATGGAGCGGAAGTAGTCGATTCTTATGCAACGCCGACCTTGCTCATCATCTCTTTTAGTTTAAATGGTCATTTAACTCATAATATTAAAAGAGTATCTTCTAAGACAGTCAATTTAAATAAGATAGAAGAGATTAATAACTTATCGCGTGAACTAAGTCAAAATATGATGGATTTAGATTATCTAAATGAACATCTAGATAAGATAGATAAGCAAAGAGATATTCATTTAATTAACAGTATTCTTGGGGCTGCCATCTGTACTTTTGGCTTTGCCTTCTTTTTTGGCGGAGGTATTAATGAGGCTATATTTGCTGTCATCATCGGCACGATAGTGAAGACCTTTGTCGATTTATTATCGGGATATTTCCCTTCATCATTCTTTATTCATCTATTCGCTTCTAGTTTACTCACGGCGCTAGCCATCATCTTTAAAAATATCATTCCCTATAATCAAGATATCGTCATCATCTCTAGTTTGATGTTACTGGTACCAGGTTTATCTATAACTAATGCGATTAGAGATTCAGTTAGAGGAGACTTGCTCAGCGGTCTATCTAAGGCCACAGAAGCTGTCTTTATCGCTGTCGCTTTAGCGGTGGGCAGTGGATTAGTTATGACTATGTTAGGGGTTTTTAAATGTTAGAAGGATTTATGGCTTTTTTTGCCTCGCTGGGGTTTGGCATCTTATTCAATGTTCCTAAAAGGCAACTTATCTATGTAGCTATTGTCGGTATGTTTGGTGGTCTTAGCTACAAGCTTTTATTACTTTTGGGC
>CALBGK010000150.1 GCA_937893115.1 uncultured Erysipelotrichaceae bacterium
GCTAGTCTAAATGGTTCAGCGCTAACTATTGCTTTACTTATTGGCTTTCATAATATTCCAGAGGGTATGGCTGTTAGCGTACCACTAGTATCAGGTGGCATGCAGAGAAGTAAAGCTGTCATATTGAGTGCCTTGAGTGGTTTTCCAACGGTGATAGGAGCAATACTTGGCTATCTAGTTGGTGATATCGGTAGTTTTGGTTTAATGTTGTCACTATCTTTAGCTTCTGGTGCTATGCTTTATGTCGTCTTTGGTGAGATATTACCACAATCTATTTTGATGTATAAGTCTAAGCTGCCAAGCTTCGCCTTAATTATTGGAATGTTACTGGGATTATTGCTTATTTATTAAAAATGTGCTATAATTTATAAGCCTTTATGCTGGGTTTTTGAAATCTCCAATCAATTACTCGGAATAACAGGATAAAGATAAAAGGAGAATAGAAATGTTATCAAAACAAGAAAAACAAGAAATCATCAAGAATTTCGCTCGTCAAGAAGGCGACACTGGATCAGTTGAAGTACAAGTTGCTATCTTAACCGAACAAATCAATCGTTTGACAGTTCATATGAAGGAACACAAAAAAGATTTCCACTCTAACCGCGGATTGATGAAGATGGTTGGTAAGCGTAAGAATTTCTTGAACTATTTGAAAGAAACTGACGTAAACCGTTACCGTGAACTTGTTAAGAAATTAGGTTTAAGAAAATAGTTATAAGGGGGCCACAAAAATATGTGGTCTTTTTATTTACAAAGGTCATGAGTATTATTATACTATAAATGAACAGGAGTTCATTAATGGCCCAAAAATTAAAAGAAAACATGCGCAATTCTATCATCGAAGCAGCGAAGAAAGAGCTGCTGACTTTTGGTTATAAAGATGCCTCAATGCGCAATATAGCTAAGATGTCTAATATGACAGTTGGCAATTTATATCGCTATTTTACAAGTAAGGATGATTTGATTCAAACTATAGTTACGCCGACCTTAAAAGAGATAGAGGATAGCATCTATAAAGATTGTGATATCTATATCAATTTTGGGAGTCAAAATACTACTATCGATTTAGATAAGTTAGAGATGATTTCTGTCTTTGACCATGTATCGGATGACTTAGTAGAGATATATTTCCGCAATAAAGATGAGATACAGATACTCATGATGCACTCATCACTCAATGCAGAATTATCCTTGTGGTTTTCAAGCCTTATCGCACATATAATCAGCGAAGAAGTTAAAGAAACCTTGAGTGAAAGTGAGATAGCTATCTTAGCTAGGGCTTATGCCAATTCGATATTTAATGGTGTTACAGAGTGTTTGAAAGATGTGACATTGCCTAAAGATAGATTGAAATATGTTTTGAAATTATATTTTAGGAGTTTTACATCCGGTATTCATTTGAATAAAAGTACTATATTAGGAGTTTAGTTTATGGCATTTATTGAATTTAAAGATGTTTCAAAGATTTATAAGGTTGGCGAAGTAGAAATTAAGGCTGTCGATGATATCTCTTTCGGGATTGAAAAGGGACAATTAGTTGTCGTTTTAGGAGCTTCTGGAGCTGGCAAAACAACTATACTAAACCTTTTAGGTGGAATGGATGCTGTTACTAGTGGCAGTATCATAGTCGATGGACGAGATATCTCTAAAGCCAATGATAGGCAATTGTGCGAATATCGTCGCTATGATATTGGTTTTATCTTTCAATTTTATAATTTAGTCCAAAATTTAACTGCTTATGAAAATGTGGAGCTAGCTAGACAGATATGTAAGAATCCTCTAGATGCCAGTAAAGTTTTAGAGATGGTTGGTCTATCAGCTAGAGCTCATAACTTTCCATCGCAGTTATCAGGTGGCGAACAACAACGTGTCGCTATAGCTCGTGCCGTAGCGAAGAACCCTAAACTTTTATTATGTGATGAACCGACGGGCGCACTTGACTATGTCACTGGTAAACAGATATTAAAAGTTCTACAAGATATGGTTAAAATACATCACATTACAGTCATCATGATTACTCACAATAGTGCTCTAGCTGATATCGGCAATACGGTAATTCGAGTTAAGAGTGGAAAAATCGTATCGATAGAGACTAATGATAAACCTAAGAATGCTGAGGAAATTGAATACTAATGTTTAACAGAGATACTTTTAGATTGATAAGAAGAACATTTAAACGTTTTATTACCTTGACTCTAATGGTTTTAATCGGCTCTGGATTCATGGTAGGCTTAATGTCTTCTTCGCCGATGTTAGAAAGATCGGTCGATAAGTATAATGATGAAAATAATTTGATGGATATGCAGATATATTCATCTTTTAGTTTTTGTAAGGAAGATGTCAGGGCTATTGAAGAAATCGAAGGAGTTAAAGAAGTATTTGCCTCTAAGTTTGTCGATGCCTATATTGAAATAGATGATTCGACAGTCTACGTCACTCGTCTACAGGAACTTGATTCTAATATAAATCAATTTAAACTCGTCGAAGGACGCATGCCAGAAAATGATAGAGAAGCTTTGGTCTTAGAAGGAAGTGAACTCAGTGAGACGATAGAAATTGGCTCAACCGTCAAGGTATATAATGACGATGATATCTTAGATAATCTTAAATATGATACTTATACGATAGTGGGCATGGTTGAAAGTAGCCAATATCTAGCTAAGACTTTAGAGACTTCCACTTTTAATAATTTGGCTTTAGATACAGTCTTGTGGATAGATAATGATAATTTTATCGCTGAATACTATACTACTGTCTACTTGACACTTGAAGGTGCACTTGAAGAAATGTCATATTCAGATGCTTATGATGAAGTTATAAGCAATATCAAAGTAAATGTAGAAGATATGGCTAAAAGGCAAGAAAACTATCTCAAAGATGATTTGATCAAAGAAGCTGAACAAGAGATAGCTGATGCCGAAAAAACGTTAGAAGAAGAAGTAGCTGACGCTCAAAAAGAGATTGATGATGGCGAAGCTGAATTGTATGATGCCTATGTCGAATTGATTGATGGACAAAAAGAAATCGATGATGGTTGGGCGGAAGTTAATAATAATCAAAATACTATCAACGACAATAGGGCTAAATTAGATGATGCCAAACGTCAATTAGAAGAGGGAAGAGTAGCTTTAAATGAAGCTAAAGAAAAAATAAATGCCGCCCTTGAAGAACTAAGTAATACCTTTTACGGCATGAGCCCAGAAGAAGCTTTAAATAGCCTTCAATTAGTAAATGGCATAATTCAAAGTATCGATACTGATTTAAATGGCACAGTTTTAG
>CALBGK010000151.1 GCA_937893115.1 uncultured Erysipelotrichaceae bacterium
ATAATCCTGCTCATCTAGTATGTTACAAAGCGTTTAAGGAAGCTTTACCAAATATTGAACATGTCTTTGTATTTGATACAGCCTTCCATCAAACGATGGGACCTGAATCATATTTTTTCCCAGTGCCATATGAATGGTATACCGATTATAAGATCAGAAGATATGGAGCTCATGGAACATCCCATCAATATGTTTCCCAAAGAGTTGCTGAGCTGATGCATAAAGACATAAATGATATGAATATTATCACTTGCCATCTAGGCAATGGCGCTTCTATCTCAGCTATTAGAAATGGAAAATGTGTCAATACATCTATGGGACTAACACCACTAGGCGGTATCATGATGGGTTCAAGATCTGGCGATATCGATCCAACAGTTGTTTTCTATATGATGAAAAAATTAGCTTGCAGTCCTGATGAAATGGATGTATACCTAAATAAGAAATCAGGTATGTTAGGAGTTTCTGGTATTTCCAGTGATGCCAGAGATGTCCAAAAGGCCGCTAAAGAGGGTGATGAAAGAGCTAAACTTACAATAGATCTATACATCAATCGTGTAATCAATGTCGTAGGTGGTTACTATATGCAATTAGGACATGTCGATGCAATGGTATTTACAGCCGGTCTTGGCGAAAATGATAGCAAGATGAGATCTGATATCCTAGATGCTTTAAAAGAGGGCATGCATCTATCGATAAATTACGACGCAAATAGTAATGTAAATGGAGAGGCTTGTATCTCTAACGAGGAGTATGGGTTATTCCAACCAATGAAGAACTTGTCATCGCTAGAGATACTACAAGAATTTTAGGATTATAAGGAAGTGTTAATTTATGTTTACTAAATTTTCTAAACCAATTATCGAAAACGAAAATATTACTATCTTTCGTCACCAACAACCAGATGGTGACGCTGTATGTTCACAATTAGCTCTAAAGGCTTGGATTGAAAAAAACTTTAGAAATAAGACAGTTAAAGTTATTGGCAATGATTTATTTGATATGTATCCCATCCACGATGAAGTAGATGATGAATTTATCAAATCTTCATTAGCCATTGTCTTAGATACAGCGACATCAGCTAGGGTAGATGACCAAAGATTTAAAATTGCTAAAACAGTCATGAAGATTGACCATCATATTCCTGTTGAAGAATTTGGCGAAATCAATATCACCAATCCTAAAGCTGCAGCAACAGCTGAATTATTAACATTCTTATTCTTAGATGGTGATGTGATTGGCTATCGTGTCAATGAAGAGTGCGCTCAATATCTATATGCTGGCATATTATATGACACACAATCATTTACAACCACTAGCACTAGTCAATGGACTTTAAATGCAGCAAGTGAATTAGCTCAAACAGGTATCGATATCAATAAGATTTCGCGTAATGTTTTGGAAAAGAGCTTATGTACTTTTGAAACGATTACTAAATTCCGCCAATTATTTAAGGCTGAAGATGGACTAGGATATATAATTCTTAATAAAGAGGATCTAGCTCTTCAAAATATAAGCGTTCGTCAAGCTAAAGATATGATATCTGAGTTCAATAATATTAAAGAAATTAAGATTTGTTTAGTTGCAGCTCAAGGCGAAGATGGATACTATCAGGCGTCTATTCGCTCAAAAGTTAATTATCCCGTTAATGAAATCGCTAATAGTTTTAACGGTGGCGGACATGCCAATGCAGTTGGCATTAAAGAGCTAGATGAGAGCAAGCTTAAAGACTTGTATAATGAGCTCTTAGCTTACATTAAAAGAATTGATAATAATCAGTAAAAAAGATATAATCTATACAGGAGGAATTTTTAAAAATGGAAACACTTAATAAAAAAGCATTAGCTGAAATTATTTCTGAAAAGACTGGTGTAACAAAAAAAGCAGCAAATGAAACAATCAATCTATTTCTAGAAACAATTGCTGATACATTAAAGAACGGAGGAAAAGTTGATTTAACTGGATTTGGTAAATTCGAAGTTAAAGAACGTAGTGCTCGCACTGGTATCAATCCAGCAACTAAAGAGACTATCGAAATTCCAGCTACTAAGATTCCAAGTTTCAAGGCATCTAAAACTCTTAAAGATTTAGTTAAATAAGTTTAGTTATTAGCTCTCAATTCTGAGAGCTTTTTATTAATCTAATATAAAAAGCATACTTAATACGTATGCTTATCTATATATCATTAATTTCGCATAATCTATATTATGTAAAATTTAGATTAACTTATCCTTATAAGATGTACCAATGTCTGTTTTAGCTACATTAAAGTATTCAGCAATTGTAGCTCCGATATTGGCGAAGCTAGTGCTTTGTGGCAAGATGCCTGAACCCTTATAAGCTTTAGAATAGATTAATAGTGGAATCATCTCTCTTGTATGGTCACTACCAGTCCAAGTAGGATCATTGCCATGATCAGCAGTAATCATCAAGATATCATCTTCATGCAATACTGATAATAATTCAGCTAATTTTTCATCAAAGGCTACTAATTCCTTGGCATAACCTTCAGGATTACGACGATGCCCCCACTTCGCATCAAAGTCCACCAAATTGACAAAGCATAAGCCATTAAAATCTTCTTTAGCTACTTCAATGGTCTGTTCTATACCTTGAACACTAGACTTTGATTTAATCGCTCTAGTAATACCTTTGGTATTAAATATGTCATTGATCTTGCCAATGCTTATAACATCATAATTAGCTTCTTTTAAATTGTCCAAGATAGTTCTATCTGTTGGGTCTAGAGCGTAGTCATGACGATTACTAGTTCTTTCAAAATTGTCTTTACTTGTACCTATAAATGGTCTAGCGATGACACGACCCACTAGCCATTCAGGTTTCATAGTTATTTCTCTAGCGATTTGGCATGTTCTATAGATTTCGTCTAATCCAAATAATTCTTCATGAGCAGCGATCTGTAGTACTGAATCAGCAGAAGTATAGATTATCATCTCTTTAGTTTCTAATTGTCTCTCTCCTAATTCTTTGATGATTTCAGTACCTGAAGCACTATAATTGCCAATGAATTTATGACCAGTCTTAGCTTCTAATTCATCGATTAATTCTTGAGGAAAGCCAGTGTCTGTAAAAGTGATAAATGGCTTAGTAGTTAAGACACCCATGATCTCCCAATGCCCTGTCATCGTATCCTTACCTGTAGATTGTTCTTTAAGCTTAGTAATATATGAATTAAAAGGTATTATAGCTGGATTACCTTCAACAGGCGTCAAATTACACATGCCTAGCTTTTGCAAGTTGGGAATCTTATACTGACCCTTAGTTGCTTCAAAGATATGTCCTAAAGTATTAGCTCCATCATCACCATATGCAGCACTGCTTTCATCGCTGCCGACACCTAGTGAATCGATTACAATTAAAAATATACGTTTATTTTCCATTTTGATCTCCCTTTTTGGCCAATGGATGGCAATTGAAATATGTATCTTTTAAATGACTATTTTCGATATGGGTATATATCTCTGTGGTGGATATCGAGCTGTGACCTAAGAGCTCTTGTATAACCCTTAAATCAGCCCCTCCTTCTAATAGATGTGTAGCATAAGAATGGCGCAATTTATGAGGCGTGATATCTTTTTTGATATTTAATTCTAGTCGTTTAGATTTTAACATATTTTCAACATATTGCCGATAAATATGATTAGACTTCGAATTAATAAAGAAGTAGTTACTAGGCTTTTTAAGCCACATAGAACGAACCTTGAGATATTCCTTCATCATCTTTAATGTCCGATAAGGAATAGGTATAAGTCTTTCCTTATCACCCTTTCCGAGCACCTTGATAAAGCCATCATTTAGATTTACTTGACTATACATCAAGTTGCAACATTCGCTTACTCTAAGTCCACAACCATAGATAATTTCAAGTAAAGTATGATCAAGAATACTTTTGGGATCATCATCAAAAGAATTCATCAATAGTTCCACTTCTTCTAAAGTACAATATATCGGTAAGCGACTTTCTCTTCTCGCACTATGGATATACTTAGATACATCCTTGATATCATATTTGAAATATAGATAGTGATGAAAGACGCTAATCGATGACTTCATTCTATTGATTGAACTTCCTTTTTTAATATCGATTAAAGAATCAATAAAATTATTGATATCTCTAGTTTTGACATCATCTATATTTTCAATGTGATTATTAAAGAGAAAATCATAATAGAGCTTTAGATCTTGCTTATAAGAAATGACAGTTGATTCAGCCTTGCCACTTGAAATACTCAAATAGCGAAAGTAGTTATCAAAGGCATCCTTTATTTGCATGAATTAGCCCTCTCTAATAGTTCTTGGGCAGCAGTCTTGGTCTGCTCATTGATGATGGAAGATGATATCATAGCTAGCTCAGAAATTATCTCTTCACCATTTAATTTCTTGATAATCGTACTTGTGATACCATCACTGTCACTTTTATAGATATATAAATGATTATCTGCAAAAGCAGCTACTGGCGCTAAGTGAGTGATAGCGATGACCATGGTATCCTTTGCGATATCATGCATCTTCTTGCCAACTGTAAAGGCCACCTTACCACTGACACCATTATCTATTTCATCAAAAACGACTAAAGAAGTATTATTGAGACGTGTAAAGATAGTCTTTAATCCTAACATTACTCTTGAGATTTCTCCCCCACTAGCGACTTTGTTTAAGGCTTTTAAGCCTTCACCAGCATTTAAAGAAATCATGAATTCAACATCGTCAATACCATCAAAAGACATATTCTTATCTTTAAGATCAATCTTGAATTGCACATTAGGCAATAATAAATCATGAAGTTCTTTAACTACATCCTCTTCTAGCTTCAAAGCTTTTTCTTTACGTCTCTTAGATAAGTCTATAGCTTTTTTAAGAGCATTCTCTTTTAATTTTTCGATTATCTCTGTCTCTTTTTGAATATAATTTTCTCTATCTTCAAATTTATTAATCTTAACAATTAATTCTTCTTTTAATTCCAAAATACCTTTGATATCAGTTTGATACTTACGTTTTAATCTATTGATTTCATATAGA
>CALBGK010000152.1 GCA_937893115.1 uncultured Erysipelotrichaceae bacterium
TTAGTTATGAGCCAAGAGTTTAAAGATGGCCGTCGTGAAGAATATTACACAGTAGGTTCTGAATACTATGATAATTTTAAAGAGGTAGTAGTCTTAGTCAATGAACATACTGCTTCAGCAGCTGAAGTATTAGCTATCGCTTTAAAGGAGCAACATCCAAATACTACATTGATGGGTACTACGACTTTTGGCAAGGGTGTTGTACAGACTTCCCTTGTTCTGGATGATGGATCAGTATTAAAAGTGACCACTTCTAAGTGGTTATCACCTAATGGTGAATGGATTAATGGGGAAGGTATTAACCCAGATATCGAAGTATTATTAGATGATATCTTATATGAGACATATACGATGATGGAAGATGGTGATGTCTTGACACTTGATTCGGTTTCACCGTTTAATATCTTAGCTAGTGAGAGTTTAGAATTCTTAGGCTATGATATAGCTAGAAAAGACGGCTATTTTGACGAGAGTTTACAAGCGGCCATCAGTGCCTTCCAAGCCGATAAGGGCTTTGAAGTGACAGGAGAATTAGATTCTGTTACCTATGAGACCATCATTTCGAATGTGATTAAAGAATGGGCGATGAATCCTCAAAAAGATAGACAGATGTTAGAAGCTATCGCCTATATAAGTGAGTGATATGTTTAAACTGCATTCAGAATTTAAACCTAGCGGTGACCAAGGTAAGGCCATTGAAGAATTAGTTGATGGTCTCAATAAGCATCGCGAACATCAAGTATTATTGGGAGCGACAGGAACAGGTAAGACATTTACGGTCGCTAATGTCATTGCCAGAGTGAATAAACCAACTCTGGTTTTTGCGCATAATAAGACTTTGGCTGGGCAATTATATTCCGAACTAAAATCATTTTTCCCAGAGAATAGAGTTGAATACTTCGTCTCTAATTTCGACTACTATCAACCAGAGGCCTACATGCCTAAGACCGATACTTACATTGAGAAAAATGCGGTGACTAATGATGAGATAGACATGCTCAGGATGTCAGCTTACAATTCACTTTTAGAAAGAAGAGATACGATAGTTGTCGCTTCAGTTGCCTGCATCTATGCCTCTAGCAATCCTCAGAGTTATAAGGATATGTTTTTTACTTTGAAGGTAGGAGAGATCATTGATAGACAAGAACTAATTAAAAAGTTAGTCATGCGTCAATATGTGCGCAATGACATCGATAGGCTTAGAGGAACATTCAAGGTTAAAGGTGATGTCATTGAATTAGTGCCTGGTTATACTGATCAATATCTCATTCGCATCGAATTATTCGATGACCTCATCGAAAGAATTACGGAGATAGATCCAGTGACCATGAATGTCATCAATGGCTATTTGGTCTATAATTTTTTTCCTGCTTCTGGTTATGCCAGAGATAGACAAGACTTATTGATAGCTTGTGATGGCATTGAAAAAGAATTAGAAGAGCGTTTGGAATATTTTAAAAAAGAGAATAAGCCATTAGAGTATGAGCGTCTTGAACAGCGTTGTCGCTATGACTTAGAAGCTTTAAGAGAGTTTGGCATGTGCAGTGGCATAGAGAATTATTCTATGCATATCGATCATCGTAAACCAGGGGAGAGACCTTATAATCTCTTTGATTACTTTCCTGATGACTTTTTAATTATCATCGATGAATCACATGTATCTCTGCCACAGATCAGAGGTATGTATAATGGTGACCACGCTCGTAAACAGACATTAGTCGACTATGGTTTTCGCTTGCCTAGTGCTCTAGAGAATAGACCGATGACCTTTGATGAATTTGAAGAGATCAAGGCACCGCGCATCTATGTATCAGCTACACCTGGCGACTATGAGTTAGACTTAGTTGACCATCATGTGGTCGAACAAATCATTCGTCCTACAGGCTTACTAGACCCACTAGTAGAAGTGCGTAAGAGCGAGGGCCAGATAGATGATATCTTAGATGAGATACATGAAAATATTAAACGTGATGAAAGAGTCTTAATCACAACCTTGACAGTAAAGATGGCTGAAGATTTAACTGATTTTTTAAAGAAACAAAATCTTAAAGTAGC
>CALBGK010000153.1 GCA_937893115.1 uncultured Erysipelotrichaceae bacterium
ACTGGCTGTTGAGAAAAGATGAGTTTAAGACACATAGACTCTATCTTCTTTTCTTGCTTGTCACTTTCTTCTTCTAATAATACGACACGTTCTAGTTGAGCTTCATTGAAATGAGGTTCTTTGATCGCTTTGATGACAATATCAGTTCCCTCTTCACACATCGAACCCATTTTGACAAGTTCAGTGCTCAACTGGTCTAATTCTTCAATAAATTTATTACGCATCATCCAAACCTTCCTGTAATATAATTCTCTGTTCTGATATCATTCGGACTAGAAAAGATAATATCCGTCTTGTCACATTCAACTATTTCGCCCAATAAGAAGAAAGCTGTGATATCAGATATTCTAGCAGCTTGCTGCATATTATGAGTGACAATAACAATAGTATAATTCTTCTTTAATTCTAATACTAAGTCTTCAATCTTTGATGTCGAGATTGGATCAAGAGCACTAGTAGGCTCATCCATCAAGATGACTTCTGGCGACATAGCGATACATCTAGCGATGCATAGGCGCTGTTGCTGACCACCAGATAAGCCAAGAGCTGACGCATCTAAATTGCCCTGCACTTCTTCATAGAGAGCTGCTTGTTTAAGCGAACGCACAACTATTTCATCTAATTGTTTTTTATCTTTAAGTCCTTGGCATCTTG
The DNA here is from genome assembly GCA_937893115.1 of uncultured Erysipelotrichaceae bacterium. Lineage (GTDB taxonomy): Bacteria > Bacillota_I > Bacilli_A > Erysipelotrichales > Erysipelotrichaceae > CALUZH01. The sequence goes on from CALBGK010000153.1 coordinate 655, forward strand.
GCCCATAAGCAATATTGTCATAGATGCTCATAGGAAAGGGATTAGGTTTTTGAAAGACCATTCCCACCCTAGTTCTCAAATCGACGATATCTTGTTTAGAAGAATAGATATCGATACCTTCTTTGATTATCGTACCTTCAACTTTACAACCTTCAATGAGGTCATTCATGCGGTTTAGACAACGAATAAACGTCGACTTGCCACAACCGGATGGCCCGATAAAAGCTGTTACTTTATTCTTATAGATATCAAGATTAATATTCTTCAAAGCTTGTTTTTCGCCATAGAACAAATTGACATCTTTTACTTCAAAAGCTTTTTCCATAGTCTTCCTTTCTAACTAAATGATTTGGCAAAATGTTTGCCTATTATCTTAACTATCGTATTGATTGCAAATACTATCACTAGGATGATTAGAGAAATAGCACTGGCTAATTCAAAGTTAGGTTGTTCGCCAGACATGATTGACCATATCATGAGAGCTAATGAAGTACCTTGTGAAAGTATTGTCGGATAGTCATTAATAACGGTACTAGTCGTATAAACTAGAGCTGCTGATTCACCTATAACTCTACCTATACTTAAAAGAACACCGGTCAGGATACCATTCATCGCACATGGTAATACGACTTTAAAGATGGTTTGTGACTTCGTTGCTCCTAAAGATAAAGAGGCATCACGCAAGCTTTGAGGAACGATGATCAAAGCTTCCTCCGTTGAACGAATAATTGTTGGAAGAAGGATGATAGCTAGGGTCAAGCCACCCAACAAGATGCTTGTAGATGTCGCTCCGACTAATTGTGTTATTGGGAATAATACGGTTACTCCCATTAAACCATAAATAATACTAGGTATGCCGGTCAAAGTATCAATGCCCTGTCTAATCAAAGAATTAATCTTATTCTTATTTGCATACTCGTGAAGATATATCGCACTTGAGATGCCGATAGGTAATGAGAGAGTTAGAGAAATGAGTATCAGATATAGAGTTGTAATGATGGAACCCTTAATACCACCACCCAACGATTGATAGTTAAGACTTACAATTTCCGTCACTTCATTTTCCAGAATATTGACTAAATTTTCAGCACTTTCCATCTTTCCTTGGGATAGATATACCTGATTTCCTTCGGCATCATTATAATATAAATTATTTATTACATAGTTACTCTCAAGGCTTTGTCTTGTACCTTCTTGACCGGCAATCAATGACTCTAGATGGGCAAAAGGAGAATTTGGATCGACATAAGCTACAGATATCTCATTAGTCTTGTGGACCGTTTCGACATCTTCAAAAGCCACCCCCCATTTGGCACTGTAATACCCATCATAATCTTTTGCTTCCATCGGACTATATACATAATCATCAGCAACTTTCGCATTAAAAGTCTCGGCGTTGTAATTGCTGGTGATGAGGTCCATATTGATAGAAGATAGACCATGGTCAACTAGATAAATCAAGATAGAAGCTAAGACGATGACCGATATAGCACTAGCGACATATGTGACAGCTTTGAGCAAATTATCTTTTACTTTTCTGCTCATACAGTATTACCTATCCTTTTCTTGACAAAATTCAGTATAAAATTACTTACAAAGATAATGACAATTAAGACTAGACCGACAGAAAATCTAATATCATAGTCAAGACCTGTCGTCTCTTTTAATCCCGCCAACATCGTGCTAGTCAATGTTCTAGTGATATCAAACGGATTAAATGTTGGTCCAAATAATTTATTACCTGCAACCATCGCAACCGCAGTAGCTTCACCATAAGCTCTTCCTAAACCTAAGATAGCTCCAGTGAAGATACCTGATTTAGCTGTCGCCAAGACAACTTTAAAGTTGGTCTGGGTCTCTGTTGCTCCTAGAGCTAAAGAAGCATGTTCTAAACTAGGATCAACTGATCTAATCGCCGTGATTGATAGTGATGTAAGAGTAGGAAATATCATAATCGCTAGTAACATGATAACCGCTAGTAAAGATGAACCACCAAAGGTAGAATAACCAAATAGTGACGCAAGATATTTAACTATTTCGGTTATGACACCGGCAGCGAATACACCATAGACGATACTGGGAACTGATGCTAGTAATTCTACGACATTCTGCATGATTGCACCTAATTTCTTAGGTGCAATTTTAGCTATGAATAAAGCAGTTAGTACCGAGATAGGGAAGGCTATAAGCAAGGCCAAGAAAGCTGACAATATCGTATTGATGATGATAAAGCCAACTCCGTAGATACCTTGGTCTTGTCTGTATATTGTTCCCGTCAGAAAGGCTATAAAGTCAACCTGTCCATATTCATAGTTTGGTAAAAAAGGCGAAATACCCTTCGAACATACAAAGAGTATTATTATTACTATAAAGCTACTT
>CALBGK010000154.1 GCA_937893115.1 uncultured Erysipelotrichaceae bacterium
AGGAGTCATATCGTCATCAGCACAAGGCGATAAGCAAGAGTGAATATGGAGGTCATAATACATATTAAGCGATTAGCTTACTGGTCTCATAGATGGGCAAAGATGAAGTAAAAATATTGATGCCTTCTCTATTAGCTAAGGATATGAGTTCACCTTCAACTTTAGCTCCCTCACAGATGACAATAGCACTAAATTCACGAAGCGATGCAACAGCGATGATATTTTGGTGGGTCAATACCGTTAACCATATAGCCTTAGTCTTCCCTTTGCCCATTACGATATTGTTTCCATCAGTAAGTAACTTTAATTCATCCTTCTTCAACAAATCTTTAAGTTTCATCTTCACCTCTCAATATTTTACAATTAGATATTTCAGCCTTATTCTTAACTATCGCTTCAGATAGAAAGCGACAAGATGGATAACCACAAGCCGCACAATCATAACCCGGTAATTTTTTAAGTACTTCACCAACCGCCTCATAGAAAGCAATTCTCTCTTTAAAAGTCTCTTTGATGACCTCATCTTTTTCGACGCGAGGATTAAAAACTTCTACATCTTCTATCCTTATATCTTCACATTTGATCTTTTGATAGTTGTACTTACAAGAATAAGGATTGCCCCACAAGAGATCGCCACCAATGCATCCGTTGAAACAAGAATAGAAAGAGTAATGCTCAAAATTATTTATGCGGTCTATCTCTCTTTTTTCTAGGATATCAATAACTTTCTCAAGACCATCAGCCATTAGATGACTCGAACACTTAAAGGCTGATTCGACATTGCTATATGAAAATCCTTCATAAGATAAATGCACTTCTTTTCTTTTATCACTTGGATTTAGTTTAATTAATGGAAAGATATCTCTTATCGCTAGAGTGTGGTCAGTCTCATATTGGTAGTTATTATAAGGATGTTTCGCCAACAAGAGTTTTGAACTACACTCACAGAGTAAGAAGATGCCCATATTAGTCTTGTCACTATATTTCTTGCGATAGTAACGACTAGCTATCTCACTTGGATAATCAACCTTGGACAATTGCTCTAAAAGAGTTGGATAATCATATTTGATAGCTCTTTTACAAACAGATGCGTGGCCCTTCTTCTTTGAAAAAAGCTTCTTCAGCCATCGCTTCAAAGGGTGATAAGTTATATACTTCATCAAAGCCTAACTGACCTATGGCATAAAATATCTTCTCTATTTCTGCATTTGATTCAAAATGGTGCATCAAGGCGCTAGGCACTAGACAGATAGTAAAGTCATAATCTTTAATTTCCTCTAAACTACTACTCTTAGTGCTGAGAGCGTGGTCTTTACACTTATTTAGACAGTGTAGACAGTTTATACATCGGTTAGAATCAATCTTGACCCTACCATTTTCAATGATGATGGCGTTCATCGGACAAGCCTTTAGACAAGCGATACAGCCTTCACAAGATTCTTTATTAATAATGATTGTCGGTTTCATGCATTCACCTTAAATTTAATCGTCAATACAGTCTTATCAAGATATCTAGAATTTAAATCAAAATAGTCAGCAACTCTTTTGATATTAGATAAGCCCATACCGGCGCCAAAACCAAATTCTCTAGCCTTATTAGATGCCGTCGAATAACCAGGCTTTAAAGCTAGTTCAATATCTTTAATACCAGGGCCTTTGTCATCAAAGACAATAGTAATATCCTCATCAGATACTTCTAGCCTGATTACTCCCCCTTCAGAATGAATAATCATATTTATCTCAGCTTCATATGTCGCTATCGATATCCTTCTTAGCAAATCAGCATCAAGATTTAAACCCTTCAAGAAATGTTTGATGTCACTTGAAACCATCCCGGCATTTTGAAAGTCTTCCTTATAGACATTATATTCTTTAATCATGAAGCTTCCTTAATACCATTAGAATATAGTAGGCCACAAGCTTTAAACATCGTATGGTGATAGGTAGCCAAAACAATATTTTTATCCTTAGCTAGTTCTAGCATCTCATCACTTGGCTTTTTATCTCGCACATAGATTATGAGGGTTATATCTAACATCTCGGCAGTCCGTATGGATTGTGGGTTAGCCAAGCCGGTAAGTAAAATAGTTGAACCACTTTCGTTATTGACTAAATAAAGGGCATCAGACATCAGATCTGAGGCAAAGGCATCGTTATATTCCTCGTCGAAAAAAGTTTCATCCGGCAAATATTTGATATCTAAATCCAGAATATCCTTTATCTGTCTAAGCTTCATCTAAGCCTCTTTCTTGCGGATATCTTCAATGAGTTGAGACAATAGTGTCTTATCATTTAAATTGCCATGTACTTCACCGTCAATGACAATAACAGGTGCTAAACCACAGGCTCCTAGACATCTAGTAGCATCAACTGAGAATAAACCATCTTCACTAGTCTTATTGACTTTACAATTAGTTAAACGCAAAACTTCATCCAAAAGGTCTTGGGCTCCCTTGACATAACAAGCAGTCCCTAAGCAGATATTGATAATGTGTTTACCTTTTGGTTCAGTAGTGAATTGCGTATAGAAGGTTACAACACCATATACATCAGATACTGATACCTTAGATGCCTCAGCAATCTTTTTCATCGCTTCAAAAGGTATGTAACCTAGCTTTTCCTGAACTTCGTGTAGCATTAATTTAACCGGTCCTCTTTCATGGCGATGCCTTTCGACAATTTCGTCAATACATTTAGAACTGGCTTCATTCAACTTTAAATTTTGCATCAGTCATCCTCACTTTTCTAAGAATATTATATCGATTAATCATGATTATTAAAAGAAACTACTATCTATAAAAAAGGGTGAAATAATGTGAATTTATTCCACTCTGAAATCTATATATAAGATTATTTTTCAATTTCTTCTATTCGAGGCAAAGAAGAAGAGGCACCTAAATGTGAAACGGTATAAGAAGCCGCTTTCGTTGCGAAATGCATTGCTTCCTCGATACCATATTTATTTGCCAACGCAAAGCAAAAACTAGAAACAAAAGAATCGCCAGCAGCCGTAGTATCAATAGCGATTGTAGGAATGGCAGGAACATAAATACTATTATTTTCATCGATATAATATGATCCTTTATCTCCTAGAGTAATCAAAAGAGATTTTAAACCTTTTTTAGCCAACACATCATAAGCCAATTTAATTCTATTTGCATCTATCTGTCCTCTATCATCATGAACATCGATATTTGTCATAGCATATAGTTCATGTTCGTTGGGCGAAAGAAAATCG
>CALBGK010000155.1 GCA_937893115.1 uncultured Erysipelotrichaceae bacterium
CATCTATTGTTGCATGATGATTTACTAACTTCTTTAAATGCTGAAGAAAATGAAGAAGAGTACAGCGATTTTATCTCTTCAATTCTTGTAGATATCTCTAATAACGAAGATGTATACAAAGAAAAAATTGAGCAATATCTCAATAAGTGGTCTTTTGACCGTTTAAATCTGGTTGATCAATCTATCATGCTAGTGGCACTAAGTGAATTACAACTCAATCTAAATGATAAAGCTGTAGTCATTAATGAAGCTTTGCAATTATCAAAGAAATATTCTGATCCAGATAATTATCGTTATATTAATGGTGTCTTAGATAGACTATAATTATGAATTTAACTGTCTCAAATCTGTTGAACTACTTGAAGAATAAATTGGATAGTGATGCTAGTTTACAGAATGTGATTGTAAATGGAGAAATATCAAACTATCATCGTCATCAAAGTGGGCATCTATATTTTTCTTTAAAAGATGACAAGGCGATGATATCTTGTGTGATGTTTCGTTATGCGACAAATAATCTAAACTTTGAACCTAAAAATGGTGATAAGGTATTAGTGAAGGCTAACACTTCGATCTTTCAAGCCAGTGGTCAACTACAACTCTATATCACAATCATGAAATTAGATGGCATTGGCGATCTATTTTTAAAGTTTGAAAAATTAAAAAATAATCTACAGGCTAAAGGTTATTTCGCATCTGAACACAAGAAGAATAAACCTTTATATCCGATGAATATAGCTGTGCTAGTGGGAAACGCCAGTGCTGCACTATCTGATATTAAAACTAATTTTGTCAATCGTTGGCCAGCGGCTAAAGTCACATATTATCCGGTCTTGGTGCAAGGCGAAATGGCAGCTAGAGAGATTATTTCTACTCTTAAATATGTTGATACATTGAATTATGATGCGATTATATTAGCTAGAGGTGGTGGCTCTTTTGAAGACCTCTTTGTCTTCAATGATGAAGAACTAGCTAATACGATATATGAATTAAATACATTTATTATCACGGGTATCGGACATGAACAAGACTATACAATCGCTGACTTTGTGGCTGACTTGCGAGCACCAACGCCTACTGGTGCTGTTGTATATCTTACTCCTGATATCAAGGAAGTTAATAATAAGATATGCGACTTTGAAAGAAGAATTAGATACACGCTAAACAATCGCCTAAATCAAGAAAATGAGAAGCTTAAACACCTGATGTCTTCCCGCATCTTTACTGTTGATAAATATCTCTTACAAGAATGCACTATCAAGTTAGAGTTTTTAAAGACAAAGTTATATAATAATATCAAGGGGCGTTATCAATATAAAGAAAGTCTCTTTTATTTAGATAATAAACTTAAGCAACAGCTGCTTAAAAAGATAAATAAAAGTAGACAATTAATTGATATAGATCAGTTAAAACTTAAACAGATTATGACACTACAGCTGAGCTTAAAGCGCAATCTATTAAAAAGATTTACTATTTTATTAGATGCATACAGCTTTGAGAGTGTTTTAAAGAGGGGATACAGTTTAGTTTTAAAAGATGATAAGGTCATCAAGAGAAAAGCAGATATGATTTTAAATGAAGACTATTATCTTAAAATGTATGATGGAACGATTTCTATCACTTACAAGGAGGATCTTAAATGCCAAAAGAAAAATTCGAAGACCAAATGAAACGTTTGGAAGAAATTGTTAATTTATTAGAGAATGACAATGTTGACTTAGATAAATCGATTGAACTTTATGAAGAGGGGTTAAAGATATCTAAGAATTTAAGTAAACAATTAACTGGTGGTAAACATTTTCGTCCTGAATTGATCTTCTCTATTGTTAAAGGTTTTGATTTTGATGAAGAATATTCTTATGATGCCGCTCTAGCTTTGGAAATGATTCATTCTTATTCATTGATTCATGATGATTTACCTTGCATGGACAATGACGATTTTCGCCGTGGCAAGCCTTCTTGTCACAAGGCTTTTGGCGAAGATATTGCTGTATTAGCTGGCGACGCCTTATTGACTGAGGCTTTTAATGTCATATCTAGAAGTAAATATAATGATAATTTAAAACTAAATATCATTAAGACTCTAGCTAATTTTAGTGGCATCAATGGAATGATTTATGGTCAACTACTCGATATTAGAGCAGATAAAAATATTAGTGAAGAAAAGCTCAATGAGATACAGGACTATAAGACCGGGGCTTTATTCAAGGCTGCATTATATATAGGTATGTACATTTGTAATGATGAGAAGAATATTGCTTTCTATGATAAATTAGCAATTCAAATCGGTCGTCTGTTTCAAATACAAGATGATTTATTCGATGTCATCAAGAGCGAAAAAGAAACAGGTAAGACAAATAGTGATATTAAAAATCATAAATTTACAACTCTCTCTTTATACTCGGTAGAAGAGATAGAAAATAGATTAAATAATGCCTTCGAAGAGACATATGCCTTTATTTCTAAACGAAAATTTAATACTAGCTATCTATTAGATATTTTGAAAAGGATGGAAACAAGATGAGTTTTAATTTGAAAGACATTCAAAATCCTGACTTTCTTAGAGGTTTAGATTTAGAAGAATTGCAGATGTTGGCAGACGATATCCGACTCTTTCTTATCGATAGTATTTCTAAGACTGGTGGTCACTTATCTAGTAATTTAGGTGTTGTCGAATTAACTATAGCTTTACATTATGTTTTTGATTTTAAAAAAGATAAAATTCTCTTTGATGTAGGGCATCAATCATATACTCATAAAATATTGACAGGACGCGCTAAGGACTTTGACAGTTTGCGCAAATTTCATGGCTTATCAGGCTTTCAAAAGCGCAAAGAGAGTCCTTATGATGTCTTTGAAGCTGGTCATTCCTCTACATCTTTAAGTGCAGCCTTAGGAATGGCTGTAGCTAGAGACTTAAAGAAAGAAGATTACAATATTGTGCCTGTGATCGGTGATGGTGCCTTATTGTCTGGTATGGCTTTAGAAGCTTTAAACAATATTGGTTATGAAAAGAAAAAGATCATT
>CALBGK010000156.1 GCA_937893115.1 uncultured Erysipelotrichaceae bacterium
AGCGGCAAATATGGATATTTATTAGTGTATGAGAAATAAACTATCTGAAGCAAGATAGTCGTAGGCATTAAGAAATAGATAAAGATTGTTAGACAGAAAAAACCATAGCTAGTATTAAAGACAGTTAATCCTAAACCGAATAGAGCTGGAAGGTAACTATATTCATGATAATTCATCGAATTGTATACAGTAGAAAGTATCTCGTTTGGGTTTTCAAAGAAGAGCTTTCTTAATTCTAAAGACCTTTGCCAGTGTCCTGCGTAGTCATATGAATAGATAGTATCTTCAAAATAGAAGAAGATAAAGATGATGACGGCACCAATTATAGTAAAAACTAAAGTATTGATTATTATATGTTTTAGATGTTTCTTGATGGCGGTTTTATATCTATCCTTATGATACAAATATGCAAATGAAATTATTAAAATCAAAGGGTAGATACCCACAAGACCTAAACGAATTAAGTTACGTAAAATATTGTCCATGCCTTAATTATAGTGGCTGTGCTATAATTTTAAAAGATGAAAAGATCAACAGTAAAAATACTTATTTATTTTATTATCGAGATATTATTCACCTTATTAATAGGTGCATATTTTTATTATCTGAAAGATAATTTTTCAGTCAATACTATCTATTCAGGGCCTTTGTTCAATATATTGTTACTGGTATTAATTATCCTAATATGGTTTATAGGACCGATGTTCAATAGATATGTAGTGTTTATCTATAGCTTTTTATATGGATTATATCTTGTATCTCAAAGTGTATATTATCGAGCTTTTGGCCAATATTATCGTTTTAATACAGCTATATCACTTTTTAATGAAGTGGTAGGGGCTAAGGATAGTGCTCTAGAGTTTGTAACTATGAATGACTTAGCACCTTTTATTTATTTGATTATAGTTACAATAGTATTTATCATCTTATATTTTACCTTACAAAGAAAATGTTTTAAGTTGTTATACAGACTTCCATATAAATTAGCTATTCTTTTGCTTATTATACCAGTGGTTAATAATTGGAACTTATATAATTCATATCTAGATGATGCTTTGCATCAGGAAGATGTCTTCCAAATGAACAAAACAGATTATTATATCTATGAGACAATACCTAATAATAATCAATTTGTAAGCATTTTTGGCACATTACCTTTTGGTTTAAGAGATGGTATATCTTTATTTGAAACGGATATATTAGGAGCTGAACATTATGTTGAAGTAGAAGAGTTCTTAAATAGTAGGAGTGAGCAGACTCCTAACATGATGACGGGTATTTTTGAAGGGAAGAATGTCATCTTTATTCAAGCTGAATCATTTATTGATGCAGCTATTGATGAAACATTGACGCCGACTCTATATAAGATGAAAAATGAAGGTATTAATATAGAAGGTACTAGTGATACAGAATTCATGGCCAATACTTCCATAATTCCAAATAGTGAAGGGTATGCCATCTGTTATAAATATCCATTTAATACTTATGTAACTACTTTGGCATCCATATTTAATGATGTGGGTTATAATACTGTGGCTTATCATAATAATTATGGGGATTATTATAATCGAGATATAGTGTTCCCTAATTTTGGTTATGACAAGTTTATTGATTGTACAGAACTAGGTCTAGAAGATGAACAAGCCGATTCTACGGTATTAGATATTTTAAAGTGGATATATGTCGAAACTAACAATCCATATATGATATATTGGGTTACATACTCAGGCCATCAACCATATACTTTAGATTCTGTCGGCGTAAATCAAACGCATGTAGATAGAATTAAGAATCTATATCCTAATTTAAGCGATGAATATGTCAGCTATCTTGCTAAAAATATGGATTTAGATGAGAGCTTAGGACGTTTTATGAACGAATTAAATAAAGTTGGCAAATTAGATGATGTAGTATTTGTCTTCTTTGGTGATCATCTAGTTAAAGGATTAGATTTTGATTCAAGTACTTTTTATGAAGCCACAAATCAAGGGGCAAACACAGATAAAAAGAATACCGATTTATTTATCTATAATAGCGAAACTGAAGCACTTAATTTTCACAAAACTGCTACCGTGTTAGATATTTTACCTACTATCGCTAATATGTGGAATCTTGAAATAGATACATCCACTATTTTAGGCACGGATATATTTGATGAGAATTATCATGGTTATTACTTTTCTGATTGGGGATATATCAAAACCGATGATTTCTATTATGACTATATAAATGATAAATATGAGCTATATACTGATATCAATGAGGAAGAAGCTCTTAGACAGATGGATTATTTTATGCAATTAAAAGAGATATCAGCCAAGATATTAAAACTTGATTATTTTAAAGGAGAAAGCGATGAGTAAGGAGAAACTGATATCTAATTTAATTGAGATCATCTATTTACTGGCCGTATTTTTGTATATGTTGGTTTTAAAAGTTTCCTTTTCAACTTCGTCAGCATATGATTTTCTAATGCTTATTTTCTTTTCAGCCATCATAATTGGCATATTAATCTTGGCAGGATCAAAATTTAATAAATATGTAGGCTTTATTCTGCTGGCTTTATATACTTTATACTTGGTCGCTCAAAATGTTTATTATCGAGCTTTTAGTCAATACTTTCGCTTTGAAACAGCCATTGGTTTATCTAAAGAAGTGGCCGGTGTAACAGATTCCATTGCTGAGTTGATTCATTTTGAAGACATTTTGCCATTTATCATTTTGACTGTAATTCATGTATTGTTTATCGTTTTACATTTTTTATTTCAAAAGAAATATTCTTATAAATTAAAATATAGATTATTATCTATCATTTTTGTAATTTTATACATTAACTAGAAAAAAAGAGCAACCAAAACAGTTACTCTTTACTTGATAATATATTATCTTCAAAAACTTTAACTTTGTATTTGTCCCTAGCCTTATTGACTAAAGAATCCATAACTCCATTTATTTTT
>CALBGK010000157.1 GCA_937893115.1 uncultured Erysipelotrichaceae bacterium
TAGGAGAATAGCCACTGCCTAGAATTGATGTATTTCTTTGTAAGTAGTGATATTTAGATGTGGTATTATAACCAATGTTCTTGGAGTTAGCAGAATATATGAAAGCTACAGGTATATCTTCATACCATAAACCCTTAAAGAATTTTAGTTCTAGTTCATTAAATAATTCTTTAGTAAATAATTTATTGCATACTGATAACGGCGATAAGAATAAAGCCTTATTGATATCACTATTAGCTAGCGTATTTAAACCAGCCTTTTGCATTGGCTCCTTTTCATTGTTCTCCCAAACATATTCTAGGTCAGAGACAACTAAATCAAGATTATCTCTTTCAGCCATTTCATACATAGATAGGTAATAATTATTATCTACATAATCATCACTATCTATAAATGCCAAATATTTACCACTGGCATATTTCAATCCATAGTTTCTGGCATCAGATAGACCACCATTTTCTTTAATATGTGATTTGATTAGTTCAGGATATTTTTCTTTATACTTATCTATTATTTTTTGTGAATTATCTTTAGTCCCATCATTTACGACAATGATTTCATAATCAGTCATAGTTTGATTAACTAAAGAATTTAGACACTTATCTAAATATTTTTCTACATTGTAGACAGGAACGATGATACTGAGTTTAACCATGTCTATTACCTATTGCCATACATCTTCTGATAGTATTCCATATAGTCACCACTAGTGATGGAATCTAACCATTCTTGATTATCTAAATACCATTTGATGGTCTCTTTAATTCCTGTATCAAAAGTATACTTAGGTTTCCAACCTAATTCATTACTAACTTTAGTTGGGTCTATGGCATATCTTAAATCATGGCCCTTACGGTCAGTTACATAAGTAATTAATGATTCTGGTTTATCTAAGGATTTTAAGATAGTCTTAACTACATCAATATTAGCTCTTTCATTATGCCCGCCAATATTATAAATTTCACCATTTCTGCCATTACGAATAATTAAATCAATGGCACTACAATGGTCATAGACATGTAACCAGTCACGAACATTCTTGCCTTCACCATAGACCGGTAAAGGAATATCATTTTGGGCATTATGTATCATCAAAGGGATTAATTTTTCTGGAAATTGATATGGGCCATAGTTATTTGAACAACGAGAGATGGTCATATTTAGATTATATGTACGATGATAAGCCATAACTAATAAGTCAGCTGAAGCCTTTGAAGCACTATAAGGACTAGAAGTATGTAAAGGTGTAGTCTCGGTAAAGAATAAATCTGGTCTATCTAATGGCAAGTCACCATATACTTCATCAGTAGAAACTTGATGATATCTTTTAACTTGGTATTTAAGTGCTGCATCCATCAATACTTGAGTACCTAAAATATTAGTCTTTAAGAAGATTTCTGGATTTTCTATAGAGCGATCGACATGTGATTCAGCTGCAAAATTAACGACAATATCAAATCTCTCTTTTGCGAACAATTCATCTATAGCTTCTCTATCACAAATATCCATCTTTATAAAATGGAAGAAAGGATTATCTTTACAAGCATCTAAATTTCTTAGATTTCCAGCATAAGTCAATAAATCTAAGGCATATACTTCATCATTATGATTTTCTAATAGATAATATACAAAATTAGTGCCTATAAATCCCGCTGCACCAGTTACTAATATTTTCATATTCCCTCCTACATCTTCGAAAAGTATTTTTTATTTGCGACCTTGAGTAAATGCTCACCATAAGAGGTCTTCTCATAAGCTTTAGCACTTTCTAACAAAGTCTCTTTTGATATCCATGAATTATTGTAAGCTATTTCTTCGGGAATAGATATCTTTATTCCTAAGATTTCTTCTACTGTGCGAACAAAGTTAGATGCATCATTCATCGACTTGATTGTGCCGGTGTCTAACCATGCAAAACCACGTCCAAATAATTCACAATCTAACTCACCATTTTCTAGATAGCAATTATTCAAATCCGTTATCTCATATTCTCCACGCTTAGAAGGTTTTAATTTCTCAGCAAATTCCACAACGCGATTATCATAGAAATATAAGCCAACTGCCGCATAGTTACTCTTAGGATGACTTGGCTTTTCTTCTAAAGACAAGACTTTACCATCCTTATCAAATTCAATGACACCATAACGCTCAGGGTCATTGACATATTGGCCAAAGATAGTAGCTCTGCCCTTGTTCTCTTTCGCTTTTAATAAAAGTCTTGTAAAGCCATTACCATAGAAAATATTATCTCCTAAAATAAGACAGACATCATCATCACCGATAAATTCTTTACCCAAGACAAAGGCTTGAGCTAGACCATTAGGTTTTTCTTGTACCTTATAACTTAGATGGATGCCAAATTGACTACCATCACCTAAGAGTTTTTCAAATTTAGGTGTATCATCTGGTGTTGAGATAATTAAAATATCTCTAATCTTCGCCAACATCAAAGTTGATAACGGATAATAAATCATCGGTTTGTCATAAATTGGCAGAAGCTGCTTAGATACCGATTTAGTCATTGGATATAATCTAGTTCCGCTTCCTCCAGCTAATATTATTCCTTTTGTCATTACTTGTCCTCCATATAGTAGAATATTATCTTATCGGCACTCTGCGGTAAGTTATAGTAGTCCTTAAATGTCTCAAAATGATAGCTATCGCCAGGTTCTATATCCCCACCATGAATAGTATAAATAGGGAAGCGTGGAATCCATGCCTCTTCAACTTCTGGATGGTCTTTATAATATTCTATAATTTCTAATCTTTCATTTTGACGTAAACCAACTAATCGATATTTAAAGATATATTCATTGGTCCTATCAAATATTACTCCAATAGATATGATAAGTAGTATAGCCAATATACACTTAGACATTTTAATTTCTTCTATCAACATAACAATCACAACTGTCATGAAGAAAACAGTATAAAGAGAACTTCTAGAGCCAAAGATAGGTGAATACATCATAACTAGATTGCATGTACCAGAAATGGTAAAAAAGAAGATAGCCTTATCTCTTCGTTTACCTTCTAAACACATAAATAATAAAGCTAAGATATCTATGGTATAGATAGGCCAGAATATCATATTAAATAAACCATTGGGATC
>CALBGK010000158.1 GCA_937893115.1 uncultured Erysipelotrichaceae bacterium
GACTGTCTATATGATGCGTACTTTATATATGGAAAAAGATGATGAAGATGCCTATCATATCTTAAAAGCGATTAAAGAAAAAAGATTATTTGATGACCCTAACTTAGTTATTGAAAGCGGAAGATATTTTTATCATAGAGAAGAATTAGAAGAACTTTATGACGAAGATGATCTGGCTTATAGCGACTACATCGCTAGTAAGTGCAATGTTAAGCTAAATTATAAAACTTCATTGCCTAACTATAAAAATATTAAGGATACTAGCTCAAGAGATTTTTTAATCAATCTCTGTAAGGCCGGACTTAATAAGCGATTAAAGGGTCATAAAAATGAGCTTTATGAAAGACGTTTAAACCATGAATTAAAAATTATTCTTTCCATGCATTTTGAAGATTATTTCTTAATTGTCTATGACTTCATTCTCTATGCGAAGAAACATGATATTTTAGTGGGGCCAGGAAGAGGTAGCGCGGCTGGGTCACTCGTTTCTTATTGTCTGGGTATTACCGATATTGATCCTATCAGATATGGTTTGATCTTTGAACGTTTCTTAAATCCGGAAAGAGTTACAATGCCAGATATCGATGTCGATTTCCCTGATGATAGAAGAGATGAAGTCATCGATTATTGTATAAATAGATATGGTAAAGAATATATTGGTCATATCGTCACCTATGGTACGCTTAAGGCTAAACAGGCTCTGCGTGATGTGGGAAGAGTATTAAATTATCCTTTAAATGAGATAGATGCTCTGTGTAAGCTCGTACCTAATGATCCAAAGATGACTTTAGAAAAGGCTATGAGCATAGAGGCTTTTAGGCTGCGCATAAATACTAATCCTAAATATCAAAACCTATATAATTACTGTCTAAAACTAGAGGGGTTACCACGTCATGCCTCTACGCATGCAGCTGGTATTGTAATGTCTAAAAAACCTTTGCAAGATATTGTTCCTTTATTCTCTTTAGAAGATAATATCTATACCACTCAGATTACAATGGAATATCTAGAGTCTTTTGGGCTTATCAAGATGGATTTTTTAGGTCTTAGAAATCTTTCTATTCTTCATGAGATCATCGATGATATTAAAAAAGATGATAATAGTTTTGACATCAATGAGATAGATATGAATGATGCCAAGACTTTTAAACTCATAAAAGATACCAATACCCTAGGTGTCTTTCAACTTGAATCTAGTGGTATGCAGAATCTGATACGTAAATTAAAGCCTGAGAGCTTTGAAGAAGTGGCTTTGACCATTGCCTTATTTAGACCAGGACCTATGGCTAATATTCCTCTATTTGTCGAAAATAGAGCGAATAAAGATAATATTCATTATCTTCATGAAGACTTAAAGCCTATTTTAAAAGAGACTTATGGTATCATTGTCTATCAGGAACAAATCATGATGATAGCGACTAAGATGGCTGGTTTTAGTATGGCTAAAGCCGATATCATGCGCAAGGCGATGTCAAAGAAGAAAGAAAATGAACTCAATTCCTTGGCTAACGATTTTATCAATGGCTGTATCAAGAATGGTTATTCGAAGTCTTTAGCTGAAGAAGTCTATAATTTAATTCTTAAGTTTGCCAACTATGGCTTTAATAAATCACATTCTATCGCCTATGCCAAAATAGCTTATGAACTTGCCTATCTCAAAGCTAATTATCCTTTATATTTTTATAAGGCTTTATTAAATGGTGTCATCGGTTCAGAGACCAAGACCTATGAATACATCCTTGAATGTCAAAAGGTCAATGTACAATTTAGAGGTTTTTCTATCAATCGTTCTAGTGATGTCTATATCATCGATAAAGATGCGATATTGATGCCTCTTTCCATCATCAAAGATGTTGGCACCGTGGCTTTAAATAATATTATCAATGATCGCTATATCAATGGCCCATACCTTTCTTATGAGGATGCCGTTTGTCGTTTGATCAATATGTCAGTCAATAAGAATATCATCGAGAAGTTGATTATGGCTGGTGCCTTTGATGAATTTAATTATTCGCGCATGACCATGAAGGAGAACCTCAATGTCTTAGTAAAGTATGCTTTGACTTATAGTAATGGACAACTATCCTTGGGAGATTTCGATGTTAAGCCATCACTTGTTATCTATAAAGATAATCTTATGATGAAAGCTAATGATGAAAAAAATACCTTAGGTTTTTACTTTAGTGTCAATCCGATACAGGATTTAAAAAGACGCCTAGGTATCGATACTCTTCCTTTTTCTAGTCTTAATGAGTCCAGAGGTAGAGTTAGAGGTTTTGGCCAAGTTTCAAGAGTGAAGGAACATCGAACTAAAAAGGGAGAGTGGATGGCCTTTTTGGAATTACATGACGAAAGTAGCGATATCGATTTAGTGGTGATGCCTAATTTATACCGCCGCTATCAAGGAAGCATTAAACGCAATACCTACCTTTATTTTGAAGGAGATATAGAGAAAGAACATTCTTGTCTAGTTAAGAATATCAAATTGTATAGAGGAGACGAAAATGACTAAAATACTGATTGTAGATGATG
>CALBGK010000159.1 GCA_937893115.1 uncultured Erysipelotrichaceae bacterium
ATGTTTAGAAAAGATCCTTCTATGATTAAAAACTATCGCCATAGATCTAAAGAAGAATATATCAGGATACAAAGAAAGATTGTTGATGACGCTTACTATCTATTAAAAGAAGGTGGTAAAATGGTCTATTCGACTTGTACCTTTGATCCTGGCGAAAACGAAGCTGTCATCGATTATCTTTTAACTGAGCATCCCGATATAAAGATCATTGAATGCAATGTTCATGATTCAGGCTTTAATCAAGGCATCAGCTATAATAAGCGTGAAGAACTGGCTAAAGCATTGCGTCTATATCCTTTTAAGATTGATGGCGAAGGTCATTTCATTTGTCATCTTAAAAAAGACGGTGGTCATAAGAGTGAACATGTCATTCCTGAATCAGATATCATCAAAAATGACTCTTTCCATGAATTTTTATCTTTGATCAATTGGCCGAAGGATAAAAAATTTAAGGTCATCAATGACGATATCTACCTACTGCCCGATATAAGTTTCGATACATCACACTTAAGAATAATTCGTTCGGGTCTTTACCTCGGTCAGATAAAAAAGAAAAACTTCGAGCCCTCTCAAGCTCTGGCACTGGCTTTAAAAGCCGAGGAGTTTAAATATATAATTAATTTAGATGTCGATGACAACAGGGCAATTAAGTATCTCAAAGGTGAAACTATAGATATGGCTGGTCTCAATTATCATGAGGGTTATAATTTAGTCTGCGTCAATGGTTTCAGTTTAGGTTTCGCCAAGATTAATAATGGCGTATTTAAGAATAAAATAGCTAGTGGGTGGATATATAGATGAGATTGGATAAGTATCTTGCCGATATGAATTTGGGCACAAGAAAAGAAGTAAAATCTTTAATTAAAAATAAGCTGGTCAAGGTCAATGATGAAATTATAACCAAAGCTGACTTTAACGTTCATGAAAAAGATACAGTCAAAGTAAATGATGAGGTCATCAGCTATGTTCAATACGAATATATCTTGCTTCATAAGCCTGGTAATTACATTTGTGCTAACGAAGACAAAATATACCCAACTGTTTTTGAACTGATCGAATCAAAGAGAAAAGATCTCTTTACAGTCGGGCGTCTCGATGTCGACACTGAGGGTCTCTTGCTTATCACCAATGATGGTACCCTAGCTCATAGGCTCATATCTCCAAAATACCATGTCGACAAGAAGTATTATGCAAAACTTAAGAACGCTCTGATCCCCGATGCTCAAGATATTTTAGAAAATCCAATGGATCTAGGTGACTTTATAACCAAAGGAGCCAAATTTGAAAAGATATCCAGCAATGAGGCTTATTTAACAATCGACGAAGGAAAATATCATCAGGTTAAAAGAATGTTTGAAAAGATAGACAATGAAGTCGTATATCTCAAACGCATCTCGTTTGCATTTTTAAGTATAGACGATATAGAAATTTCTAAATGGCGTTATCTAAGTGATGATGAACTAAATAATTTAAAGAAACTAGTGGGATTGGTCTAAATATTTTTTTAATACTTTTCATGAATAATAGGCTATTATAAGTGTATGAACCATACACTTATTTTTAATAATGTGAAAAAAGGTAAAAAAGTACTCGCAACATTGGAGAATGAATTGGCTAATTGCCAATATTTTCTTATGAGTGTTGCTTTTATTACTAGCGGAGGCATTACCCCTTTATTAGAAACTTTTAAAAATATGGAAGAAAAAGGAATAAGAGGAAGGATATTAACTTCTGATTACCTATTTTTCAGCGAACCTAAAGCTTTAGAAAAACTAAACAGTTTTGAAAACATTGAATTAAAAATGTATCGCTGTGATTCCGATGATGGCTTTCATACCAAAGGCTATCTTTTTGCTCACGAAGATGAACTCCACATACTCGTGGGAAGTTCTAACCTTACTCAAAATGCACTTACAGTTAATAAAGAATGGAATACATTCGTATACTCTAACAATGATGATGAATATGCTGACGATGTTTTTAAAGAGTTTGATTATCTATGGGAATTGGACAATTCCATACCATACGATAAAATAATGGACATTTACAGAAAAAAATATGAAGAGATAAATATCCGTAAAAGAAAACTGATTGAATATAATGACATTGAAATAAATCGTCAATTTATTCCTAACACAATGCAGATGGCGTTGATCAATAATTTCAGCAAATCCTTGAGGCGCGGTGATAAACGCGGACTGTTGATATCTGCCACAGGAACAGGAAAAACTTATGCTTCAGCATTCGCAATCAAAAAAATGAAGCCAAAGCACATTCTTTTTATTGCTCATAGAGAGCAAATCATCAAAAAAGCTCTTCAAAGCTACAAAAATGTCTTTGGTAATGATCATATTTATGGCATACTTTCAGGCAATCATAAAGATCTTAAGTCAGATTTTCTCTTTTCAACCATGCAAAGTATGGCAAAAAATGAAATATTGAATAAATTCGAAAAGAACTATTTTGATATCATTGTTATCGATGAAGTTCATCGGGCTGGTGCAAGCAGCTATCAAAAAATAATGAATTATTTTGAACCAAAATATTTTTTTGGTATGTCCGCCAGTCCGGAAAGAAATGATAACTTTGATATATACTCTCTATTCGACCACAATATACTGTATGAAATCCGTCTTGAACAAGCATTAGAAGAAAATCTCCTCTGCCCGTTTCACTATTTTGGAATCAGTGATATAAACATAGATGGAGACACGCCATATGATAATGGCGATAAAATTAATTTTTCTAATTTGATATGCGATGAAAGAGTTGAACATATTATAAACACGGCCAATTACTATGGATATTCTGGAAACAGAGTAAAAGGTCTGATATTTTGCAGCCGCCAGGATGAAGCTCGAGAACTATCGATTAAACTTAACAAAAAAGGTTTAAGAACTGTTGCATTATTTGGAAGCGATAATATAGAGTACCGCGAAGAGTGTATAGATAAATTGACTAGCGATAATAGAGAAGATTGCTTGGACTACATAATTGCTATCGATATCTTTAACGAAGGGATCGACATACCAGAATTAAATCAAATAATCATGTTAAGACCTACGGAAAGTGCCATTATTTTTGTTCAACAAATGGGAAGAGGTCTGCGTAAATACAAAGACAAAGAATTTGTGGTAATTATTGATTTTATTGCTAATTATCGTAATAATTTCTTGATACCTTTAGCACTGTCAGGAGATCGTTCTTACAATAAAGACAGCATCAGGAGATTTATTCAAGAAGGAGCAAAATCAATACCCGGAAGTTCTACCATTCATTTTGATGAAATATCGAAAAAACGTATATTTGAATCTATTGACTATGCAAATTTTAACGATATTAAAATAATAAAAGATTCCTATCTCAATTTAAAAAATAAACTCGGTAGAATACCTTCCCTATTTGAATTTGATTACTATGGCTCTATCGATCCTTTAAGAATTTTTGACAACAAATCTTTAGGTTCTTACCATAATTTCCTCTCCAAGTATGAAAAAGATCTCTATAAGATTAGATTCAGCAACAATCAGAAGCAAGTTCTTGAATTTATATCCAGAAAATTTGCATCAGGCAAAAGGCCACACGAACTTGTTGCTTTGAGCTATTTATTAGACAATGAACACGATTTATTCTCCTACTTAAAAGAAGAACTGAAAGACAGATACTCATTTGATGTCACAAGCAAAACGGTAGACAATATAGTCAATATTTTTACTAATAGCTTTCAGACCGGCTCAAGCAAGAAAACTTATCAGGATTGCATTTTGATACAAAAAGAAGGCAATGATTATGGAATAAGTGTTACTTTTAAAAATATGCTAAAAGATCAAGAATTCAAAAGGCAAATTCGAGAAATCGTTGATTTCGGTCTGTATCGCAATCATCTTGAATACAGTAAACCTTATGATGACACTTCTTTTAATTTATACAAGAAATATACATATGAGGATGTGTGTCGCCTGTTAGAATGGGATAAAGGAGAAGTTGCCTTAAATATAGGTGGATATAAATACGATAGAAAAACGAATACTTATCCAGTGTTCATCAACTACGATAAATCTGATGATATTGCTGATTCCATTAAATACAGAGATATTTTGAAATCCAGAGATACGATAATCGCCATCTCCAAGTCAGGGCGAACAATAGCTTCTGATGATGTGCAGACTGCATTAAAAAGTAAAGAGTTAAATATTGAAATGGATTTATTTATTCGTAAAAATAAAGATGATAAAATATCGAAAGAATTCTACTACATGGGCAAAATTGTGCCAACAGGAAGGTGCAAAGAATTTAAAATGGCCAATACTTCTAAAATGGCGGTTGAAATCGAATATAAGCTAAATACCGCCATTGATGAAGATTTGTATGATTATATTATCAATTAGGAGGAATTATGTCAGATAAAAAAGTTCTTGAGGTCGTAGCTGCTGTCATATGTAAGGATAATAAGATTTTAGCAGCACAAAGGGGATATGGTGAATTTATTGATAAATGGGAATTCCCAGGTGGAAAAGTTGAAAATGGAGAAAGCCTGAAAGATGCCTTGCACAGAGAAATAAAAGAGGAGCTCGGAAATGAAATCATCATCAAAAGCAGAATAACCAGCATTGAATATGAATATGATAACTTCATTTTAAAAATGCATTGTTTCTTATCTGAACTTGTCTCTTTAGATTTTAGCTTAAATGAACATAAAAACTATAGATGGGTAAATATTGATGATATCGATGAGCTGGATTGGCTTCCTGCTGACAGATCTATCATATCGGATGTAAAACCTCATCTAATCAGCGTCAAAGAAGAATATGAATCATTAAATGGAAAATTGCGAAAAGAAAACTGTATTTTTCAAACTATCGAAATAGACGATTCAGTCATCGATAATTCATCCATCAAAGAGGCGTTGAATATCTTTCACGATAGTGCAGAATCTCTTTTATACTTTGGAGCTAACTGGTGCCCATGGTGTCGCAATGTTCTTCCTATTTTGGTGGAATACGCTAAAGCTAATAATCTCAGGATTACCTATGTAAACTTAGATAAAAAGCGTCCAGTGTACTCTATGGATAATAACGAAATTATTCTGACCGACAAGGGTGATAAAGATTTTGAACTTCTTACTAAAGAGTTTAATGAAATAATGCAAGATTACATCATCAAAAAAGAAGATGAGGATATCATCTTAAAAGATAAGTTAACCATCTATATTCCTTTGGTTGTCTTTGGCAGTTTCGGAAACATTATTGGCTACCATTATGGGGGAGTAGATTTAAATCAAGGACAGACACCATATGATTTATTTGATGAAAAGCAGAAAAAGGAGTTATTGGAAATCTTCGAAAGCAAGAATATTGTCGAAGGAATCACATGTGATATACATGGTTGTTCCAGATAATGATTGTCTGGGTTAGAAAGGATGCAAAAATGAAAAAAATATCTTTGATCTTATTGATTATCTTCATGCTTACCGCATGCAAACAACAAATAGATTTAAAACAAGCAATCGATATCATCAGCGAATATGCCGATTTCAACGACGATACCATGACCATCATTCAAAGCAAAACAGAAAACGATGCGCACTATATCATGTTAGAGGACGGCAACGATAAGATAGAGGCCAAGGTTGACTTCGACGGAAACATCATCATGTTTAATCGTTTGGATGATAGTTTAATAGATGACACCAACAACGAAGAAATCACAAACAACAGCATCATTTCTGAAATGGAATCCTGCCTGAGTTTTTTGCTTGAACATCTCAAATTATCTGAAAATGATATCTATAACTTAAAAATGAAGCAAGATGTCTCTAGGAACAAAACGACATATACAATTGATTTTGACACTCAGGATTATGAATATGAGTATGATATCGATCCTTTAGAGATGACCATAATCAAAGAAGAAAAGGAACGTAATAATAATCGTACCATAGCATTTGAAAAAAGTTTTGACCGTTCTGTTGCTATCGAGATAGCTTTGCAGGCAAATCAACTTAATAACTCTGATATAACAAATCTTCAGATTGAAGAAACTTTCCATGGAAATATCAGCGTGTATGAAATTGATTATTATGCAAATGGCATTGAGTATGAAATATCAATAGATGCCAACAGCAAAGAACTTCTGAGCAATAAAATTGATTAATATGATCTTACAGACTTCTAATTTCGATCATAGTTGAATGATCAGACAAAACATATAGATCTAACAAATGTGTGTCCTATGGGCATTTCTTGACAATGATTATTTAAAATAACTATACTTTTATTAGATAATTTACAAAGGAGAAAATGCCATGATTGACTTTCAAAATGCTTCACTATTAAAGCTCAAACCAACAGATAATTCAGATTACGCCGAAATACTCACACCAATGCTGGCTGATGGCGAGGATATCTTCTATTCTTTTCGAGGCATCCGTGATGCAGTTGTTTTTACTAATAAACGTATATTTGCAATTAATATTCAGGGATTGACAGGGAAAAAGAAAGATTTTACTTCGCTTCCTTACAAAAAGATACAGGCCTATTCCATCGAAACATCCGGAATGATTGATTTAGATAGCGAATTAGAACTATGGTTTTCAAGTTTAGGCATAGTGAGATTAGAATTTGTATCAAGAACTGATGTAAACGCAATCTGCCGTTTGATTTCTCAAAACGTATTATAAAAAGGATGTACAATAACATCCTTTTTTAGTTTTTCATCAACTGTCTGTGGCAATACACCCATAATACACCTTGAATAATGCTGGTTATTATCCAGCTTACCGGAAAGCACATGTAGATGGCATCTAAAGTATTGTATATTGGAAACACTGTATATAGCCACGCCATCCTGATACCGCAAATTCCGATTATCATCAATAAAGTTGGCAATGATGAGTATCCCATTCCCCGAACACTAGAAACAAATATATCTAGAATTATATTTAAAAAAAGCATGAGTGCAACCCAGAACATTCGAATCTTACCGACATCTATTACGTTTGGATCGCTAGTATATAAGCCTAAGAAGAAGTCACTAAAATACCATGTAATGACACCTAAGAATAGTGTGCTTCCTACTGACAAAGCCATGGTCAGGTACATGATTTCTTTTATTCTCGCTTTATTGTTTGCTCCAACATTTTGACTGGTAAAGGTAATGCAAGCCTGAGAAAAAGCCATCGAACCGATATAAACAAAATTCTCCAAATTACTTGCTACACTATTGCCTGCTACAATAACTGATGAATCAAAAGAGTTGATACTTGTTTGTATTATTACATTGCTAAGTGAAAAAACAGCACTTTGAATGCCGGCAGGAATGCCTATTTTGATTATGCTTAGAGCCATATCTCCATCAACCTTTAATCTAGAAATGATTAATTTTGTCGCGTCATCTTCTTTCATCAGAGTAAACCAAACTAATGACGATGAAACTGCCTGAGAAATGGCTGTAGCAATAGCAACACCTGCTACACCTAAATTAAATGCCACAACAAAAATAACATTTAAGACTACATTAGTTATTCCGCTTATTACCAAAAAGTATAAAGGTCTGTTAGTATCCCCTTTGGCACGTAAAATGGCTGAACCAAAGTTATATATTACACCAAAAAAACATACCTAAGAAATATATGCGCATATATAGTTCGCTCATATCGATTATATCAGAAGGAGTGGACATCATTTCTAATAGCGGACGAGAAGCATAATAACCAACAACAGCAATCAATACACCGCCAATTACCGACAAAAGCATCGAAGTGTGTACTGAATCGCTGATTTTTTCCTCTTGTTTTGCTCCAACATAACGTGCACAAATGATATTGGTTCCCATGCTCAGACCATTAAACACCGAAATCAAAAGCATGCATAAAGATCCGGTGGCACCATCAGATTGATCAGCGTACTGGTGGTTCCTCCTACTGCTGCCAGAGCCTGTTGGCCAACGAAACGGCCTACTACTATCGTATCAGCTGCATTAAAAAGCATTTGCAATATATTAGCAACCATTAGTGGAAAAGAAAATGCCCACACATTTTTTAACAGATGACCACCTGTCATATCTATATTCTGTTTTTTACTAAGACTTATCATCGTACTGCCTTTTCACTTTCATTCTTTCTATATGTCAAGTATGCAAATATGATAGCGGATAAAAAAGCTACAGCGCTTGAAACAAAGGACAGCTTTGGCCCTACTTCATATATGAAACCGGCAAAAAATGAACCAATTACCATGCCTAATGATTTCATTGAATTATAAGCGCCTACCATAAGACCAGTCTGCGCGAGTTTTGGAGCTG
>CALBGK010000160.1 GCA_937893115.1 uncultured Erysipelotrichaceae bacterium
ACCCCAGATTCAGAAAATTTTGATTATACTTCGCCATACGAAAATTATGACAATGTATTCTTGATGCCGATGAGTTCATTGAATGCTTATCAAGTACCTATCTCTCAGAAGATATTCGATCATGACGCTCAATTATATCCTGATCAAGAATACTATCAAAATCCAGATAATAGGCCTAGTTTAGAAAATTTGAGTCAATATGGTTTGAGCGAAGTTACATTATTATTGAACGATCCATTAGAAGTAGATCAGTTTATTGAAGAATATTCAGGCAATCTGAGAGAATTCATCAAGCTTGATGCTAATAACGAGGAATTCGAAAGATTATCAAGACCATTAGATACATTAAGTTTGTATGCTAATTTTATCGTATGGTTAGTTGTGATCAATGCGGTAATCATCATTACCTTAGTAACTGCATTGACATTAAAAACAAGAGAGTATGAAATAGGTGTATTGCTATCTGTTGGTGCCAGCAAATTGAAAATCGTAGCCCAATTCTTTGTTGAGCTAGCTATCATTGCTGTCCTTGGATTTACACTTTCTATCATCAGCGGAAGTGTGATTGCCAACCAAGTGGGCCAAACTGTACTGAATTATCAGATCGAAAGCAGTGGTGTTAATGAAGAAAATGGCGACGATATGTGGATCGGCAGTAGCTCAAACAGCGTCTGGGACAACGATTATACGACGGATGTAACTTTAGAAGACTTTGTATCTGAATATAACGTAAGCATTTCGCCAGTGATCATTGCCGAGATATATATCGTTGGTTTAGGAATCGTATTGGTATCTATTCTGATTCCATCGCTCATGATAATGCGTTACAATCCTAAACGTATCCTGATGAATCAGAATTAGAAAGGACCGAATATGTCAGAGATCTTAAGACTAGAAAATATTAATTACTCATATATAGATGGTGGTTATGAAAGACAAATATTAAAGAACCTGAGCTATACTTTTGAAAGTGGGAAATTCTATACTATTCTGGGTCCTTCTGGATCTGGTAAGACCACTTTGTTGTCTATTATTGCCGGACTAGATAGTCCTAAAAGTGGTGAACTGTATTTTGAAAATGAGAACATCAAAAAGTTGGGTTTGCATCAGTATCGTCGTAACAAGATTGCCATTGTCTTCCAGCAATACAATCTGATTGGTTACTTGACAGCTTTAGAAAATGTAGAACTTGCTATGGCAGAGACAGACAATAAACTACCTAATGACAAAAGAGCTGTAGCATACAATCTATTAGAGAAGTTCGGTATCGTAAAGACTAAGGCTAATCGTCTAGTTGGCCAATTGTCTGGTGGTGAACAACAGCGTGTCGCTATCGCTAGGTCTCTCACCAGCAATGTCAATCTCATATTTGCCGACGAACCTACTGGTAACTTAGATACAGCTACTGAGAAGGAAATAATCGGTGTCTTTAAAGAACTAGCTCATGACTTCAATAAGACAGTAATCGTCGTTACCCACTCTGATGTGGTAAGCCAGATGAGTGACCAACGTTTAATATTGCAAGATGGAGTGTTAAAGAATTTGTGATAATCACAAATTCTTTCTTTATTTTTCATGAAGAAGCTTATTATATGTCTTTTATGCATCATGCTTACAGGATGCAGTGTCTTTAATAGTCAGATAGCTGGTTCAGTAAATGAAGTAGATAGTATAAATGATATTGAACAAATAGAAGAAAAAGAAAATATAATCTATGATAATCCCATTGAACAAGCACATACATGGATCATCGAAAATGGCAGCCTAGTTAGTGATTTAAGTAATAAGAATATAGTGATGAATGCCAATGAATATGATGTCATTTTACATAAGGATAACTTTTACCTCTTGTCAGGCAATAATTATGAGATCAACTTTGATATATATGCCGATAGAGAATTAAATGTGATATTGAGAGTAGATGATGGTGATGGTCATAGTCTCTTAGAAGAATATTTTTCGATTAATAGTGAAAGCCAAAATCTATCTTTTAACTTTATGATGGAATATGCAGATACTTGGCTTGGAAATATTGAATTTATTATCACTAATAGTAATGGCGGTAATTTGCATATTGATAACTTCAGACTAATACCTGAAGAAGATGTAATCAGTGGTATAGCTATCAATCAACTGGGATATCTTAGTGACTATCATAAAAGAGTGGCCTTCTCTTATAATCAAGGAGATTATTTTAATGTCTATAGAGAAAATGGGGAATATGTAGCTACTTATCCGATTGGCAATGGTTATGACGATGATGAAAGTGGTGAATATAATTTCCAAGGTGATATAAGTGATTTAGAAGCTGGCACTTATTACATCATGACGGAGATAGGCACTAAGTCTGAGCCTATTTATATTGGTGATGATATCTATGATAATGTCTTAGCTGACAGTTTAAAATTCATCTTCTTACAGCGCTGTGGCATGGCTATAGATGAAGAGTATTCGACTGTCTTTGCCCATGATATCTGCCATGATGAAGATGCCCTAGTCTATGGTTTTGATAAGTACCTGGATGTGACAGGTGGCTGGCATGATGCAGGTGACTTTGGTCGTTATGTGCAAACTAGTGCGAAGGTGATAGCGGATCTATTATTTGCCTATTATTTAAATCCTGAGGCCTTTAATGATGACTCAGGTATTGCAGAAAGTGGCAATGATATTCCTGATATACTCGACGAAGCTAAGTATGGCTTAGATTGGCTCATGAAGCTACAAAAGGATGATGGTAGTGTCTACAATAAGGTGACAACCCAAAACTTCGCTGATACCATCATGCCTGATGAAGATGAAGAATTATTATATGTCTTACCTGCTTGGTCACTCACTACTGCTTCATTTGCGGGAGTGATGGCTATGGCTTCTATCGTCTATGAAGATATTGATAGTGCCTTCGCCTTAGAATGTAAAGATAGAGCTTTAAAAGCTGGTTCTTATCTCAAGTGGCAAAAGGATATGGTTGTAATCAATAACCCTGGTGACTTTAATACCGGACAATACTTAGATAACGATGAAAGTGATGAACGTTTATTTGCCTATACTGCTCTATATCTGATCTCTGAAGATGAAGAATATCTAAACCTAGCTAAAGAGATTTATTATAATTCTCAATTTATCAAACCTCTGGAAGTGGCTAGTATGAACTTGTATTCCATCATAATGATTTTAGAAAATGATATCGATGATAGTTTAAAAAACGATGTCTTAAAAAACCTGGAGTCAACTGCGTTGCAATCAGCTAACGAAAGTATCACAAAAACATATCACTATCCATATGGCATTTACCCATGGGGCTCTAATGCTTATGTAGCTTTAGATATATCCTTATTGATGATAGCTTATCGCTATATAGGTCATGATATTTATAAAGAGGCAGCCATCGATGAGTTAGCTTACATCTTTGGTTTAAATGCTATGGATATGAGTTTTGTGACAGGTTATGGTACTAACTATCCTCATAATATTCATCACCGCATAACGATGTATAAAGATGAAGAGATTAGTGGAGCCTTAGTAGGCGGGGTAGATCAATGGTTTTCTGAAGGCAATTTAGCGGCCTATATGAGCGAAGAGACAGCTATTGCCAAACGCTATGTTGATGCGGAAGATAGCTATTCGACCAATGAGGTAGCTACCTACTATAATTCTTCACTAGTTCTAGCTTTGAGTTTCTTTGATTGAGGAAGAATTTGACTAAATAAAAAGAACATATTACAATATTAAAGCGTATCATTAAGAGGTATAAATTATGGAAATCGTATTATTAGTATTAGCTATTTTATTAATATTATTATCACTACTTCAAAGTGGGAAATCTGATGGTTTGAGTGCTTTTACTGGTTCTGGCGATTTGGGTCTATTCCAAAATGTCAAAGAAAGAGGACCAGAAAAGTTAATTTCTAACTTGACTATGGTTGTCGGTATCGCCTTTTTCGTTCTAGCGATCGTCATCAGAATGTTTGACTAAGGAGTAGTAAATAC
>CALBGK010000161.1 GCA_937893115.1 uncultured Erysipelotrichaceae bacterium
TTCACTTGTCACCATCGACATCTTATCGATAACAATATCAGTAACTTTATCTTCTATCATCGTCTTTCTATCTGTTCCATATTTTGCACTGACATTTTTTAATTCATCGACGATATGGCGATTTAATAAATCATCAGAACTGATAATGGCCTCTAATTGGGAAATCTCATCAATCAGAATGGCATATTCTTCTTTTAGTGTCTTAATATCGGTATTAGATAAACGATATAGGCGCATCATCACTATGGCTTCAGCTTGTTCATCAGAAAATAAGAAGGCATCTTCTAATCTATTCTTCGCATCACTTTTATCTGAAGAAGCTCTTATAATTTCAATTACATCGTCAAGTATAGATATCGCTTTAATTAAACCGTCTAAGATATGAATGCGAGCCTTCTTCTTATCTCTTAAATACTTCGAAGCATTTAAGACAACCTCACGACGATGATTGATAAAGGCATCTATAGCTGTCGTTAAGGTCATTAAGACTGGTGCATGATTGACAATGGCTATCATATTGTAGTTGTAGTTGATTTGTAAATCGGTATTCTTATATAGATAATTTAAAACTAAATTCGCATCGATATCCTTTTTGACATCAATAACTATCTTTAAACCATCTCTACCAGATTCATCTCGCACATCGACAATGCCATCGATCTGTTTATCTAAACGAATATCGTCAATCTTCTTAACTAAATTCTTCTTGATGACTTCATATGGTATCTCTTTTACCACTATCTGATTGACGGTCTTGGTATTGATGATCTCACACTTAGATTTAACAATTACTTTACCCTTACCAGTCGAGAATACCTCTTTTATACTATCGATACCTTGAACTATACCACCAGTAGGAAAGTCAGGTCCCTTTACAAATACCATCAAATCATCAACGCTACAATCAGGATGAAAAATACGATATATTGTCGCTTCGATGACTTCTTTTAGATTGTGAGGAGCGATATTAGTCGCGTAACCTGAAGCTATACCTGTTGCCCCATTGACTAATAATAGTGGAAATTTAGCTGGTAAGACAGTTGGCTCTAACTCACTATCATCATAGTTATTAGTCATGATGACCGTTTCTTTATCGATATCTTCTAATAGTAAAGAAGCATAAGGAGAAAGACGCGCTTCTGTATAACGCATAGCTGCTGCTGGGTCATCATCTATACCACCATTATTACCATTCATATCAATTAATGGAAGATTCATCTTCCAATCTTGAGACATTCTCACCATGGCATCGTAGACTGATGTATCACCATGAGGATGATAGGTACCAATAACAATGCCAACAGTCTTAGCGCTTTTTCGATGAGGTTTATCATAGGTATTGTCAGCCTCATTCATCGCATATAATATTCTTCTTTGAACTGGTTTTAAACCATCTCTGGCATCAGGCAAAGCTCTTTCTTGAATAATATATTTTGAATAACGACCAAAGCGATCAGACATTATTTCATCTAGACTCCAAGTAATATTTGTATTTTTCTTAGTATTATTCATGGCTTTCTACCTTAAAATCTTCTTCTAATGTAAAGTCAATATTGTCTTCTATCCACTTTCTTCTGAGGTCTACCTTATTACCCATCAAGATAGAAATCTTTCTTTCGCATAAGGCGGCATCATCGATAGAGACTTGAATGAGTGTACGCTTTTCAGGGTCCATAGTCGTATCCCATAATTGGTCAGCATTCATCTCGCCCAGACCCTTATATCTTTGAATTTCAATCTTTCCCCACTTATCGCGACAAGCTTGTAGTTCTTTTTCACTATGACAATACTTAAATTCCTTCCCCTTGCTTGCTCTATATAGTGGTGGCATAGCAATATAGACATGGCCATTCTCAATTAATTCGCGCATAAAGCGATAAAAGAAGGTCAGTAACAACACTTGAATATGGGCGCCATCGGTATCAGCATCGGTCATGATGATAACTTTATCATAATGGATGTCATCAATATCAAAGTCAGCTCCAACTCCTGCTCCTAGAGCATGAACGATAGTATTTAATTCTTCATTTTTTTCTATTTCATTTAATGAAGCCTTCTCAGTATTTAAAACCTTACCTCGAAGAGAAAGAATGGCTTGAAATTTAGAGTCTCTACCCTTTTTAGCACTACCGCCAGCTGAATCACCTTCGACTAAAAATAATTCTAGCTTGCGATAATCCTTGCTTTGAGCATTGGCTAGTTTGCCACTTAAAATCTTTTCAGCCTTATTAGAAGATTTTTTACCCTTACGAGCTTCTTCCTTAGCCTTTCTAGCTGCTTCTCTAGCTTGTGATGCCCTTTGCATCTTTTTGATGAGCATAGCTGCCGTCTCACTATTTTCTTTTAAGAAATACATAAGGTGTTCAGAAACTATTGTCTCAACTGCATTTTTGGCAGCAGGAGTTCCTAATTTTGATTTAACCTGTCCTTCAAATTGTAAGAGATGTTCAGGAATAGAAATAGAAATAATAGAAGTTAAACCTTCACGGATATCACTACCTTCAAAATTCTTATCCTTATCCTTTAATAGATTGACACTTCTGGCATAGTCATTGATGGTCTTAGTAAAAGCTGTACGATAGCCCACTTCATGTGTACCACCATCTTTAGTTCTCACTAGATTGACAAAAGAAAACATATTTTCTTGATAGCTATCAGTATATTGAAAAGCCACATCGACATTAATCTCATTGATGCTTCCAGAAAAAGTTACAGTCTTATGCAAGACATCTTTATCTTCATGAAGATAGTCCATAAAAGCAGATAGACCATCATGATACTTGAATAAATTCTCCGTTCCATCGACATCTACTACTTTAATAGCGACATCCTTTAATAAAAAGGCTTGCTCCTGAGCGCGTGCCAATACTGTCTGATAAGAAAATTCTGTCGTTTCAAAAATGCGAGAATCTGGTTTAAAAGTAACCTTAGAACCAGTTTTATTACTAGTTCCTATCGTTTTAAGAGGTATTTTAACCTTACCGCCATCTTCAAAGCGCATCATATATTTCTTGCCATCACGGCATACTTCAACTTCTAACCACTCACTTAAAGCATTTACGACCGAAGCGCCGACACCATGCAGACCACCAGATTTCTTATAACCGGCATTCTCAGAGAATTTGCCTCCTGCATGTAAGACAGTAAAAATAATCTCGAGGGCACTTTTACCACTGGCATGTTTATCAACTGGCATACCACGTCCATGGTCTATCACCGTAACTGAGCCATCTCTATTTAAAGTGATAATAATCTCATCACCAAAGCCATTTAAAGCTTCATCGATGGAATTATCGACAATTTCCCAGATGAGATGATGTAAACCGCGTGCATCGACAGATCCAATATACATTCCTGGCCTTTTTCTAACTGCTTCAAGGCCCTCGAGTATCTGTATGCTATCAGCACTATAATTATTATTTTTAGCGAATTTATCTTGCATTTTTACCTCATTTCAACCAAGTTATTATAGCATATTTTAACATTTATGCTAAAATTAGTTGGAGGTTTGAATATGGAATTTTTATTAATTTTTTTATGGATAATCATCGGTTATTTAATAGGTTCTATATCCTGGGCCCTAATCATCGGTAAGGTATTCTTCCATAAAGATATTCGTGAATATGGCTCTGGCAACTTAGGCGGAACCAATGCTGGCAGAGTGCTTGGCAAACCTATCGGCTTGCTAGTTATCGTCTTAGATGCTTTAAAAGCTTTGATCTTGATGATAATCTGTAATTATATCTTTCCACCTGCTATCGCCTATGCAGGACTAGCAGTCAGTGTTGGACATTGCTTCCCTATCTTTGCTCAGTTTAAGGGCGGTAAAGGAGTTGCCTGTGCCTTTGGTTATCTATTAGGGCTTGGTTTATTTGTAACTGGTGATGTAATATTTATCTTCTTATATCCTCTTCTCGTCTTCCTATTCGTCTTGGGTTTGAGCAAGATGGTATCTCTCTCATCAATGATAGCTTTAATAAGTGCAAC
>CALBGK010000162.1 GCA_937893115.1 uncultured Erysipelotrichaceae bacterium
CAAGGTTTTGTACCAAAAGACAGCTTAGAAGAATATAAAAAGACGATGGAGAGCATCTTTGGTGAAGGCTCATGTTTCGTCTTTAGTATTAGACCAGTTGGCGGTTATAAGATTGTCTAGACATCATCATCTTCCACAAAGGTTAGATTAGGAAAGATTTCTTCCATTCTTTCATTAGGATAGTGTTCATCGGCATATTCACCTAAAACAGTCATTGGTGCCTTACCATTAATGCGATTAGACCAACGCAAGGCGACTACGCCAGACATGAAAGAGTTGAAAATCATAAATATCAATAAGGCAATGGTCAATCCTTTGCCTATTTTATTTGGTATCTTAAGGATTAATTCTGCCATGCGTGGATAGATTTCCTTAATCCATAAAACTCCAAGAATACCCCAGAAGATAGAATATAATAGACAAATACGACCATTGATATTAAATGGCATATGGGAATAATCCCATGATACAGAGCCAAAGACCATCTCTTGAAAGTAGGAACAGAGATATTCGATGACACTTCCGACCACAAAACCACCCACAAAGGAATAAATCTTTGAACGGTTTCTGTATTGATATAAAATAGCTGAAAGGGCTAAGGCACCAAAACCATAGACTAGATTAAAGGGACCATATATTAGACCTACTCTACTTTCATAATGTCCTCTAGTTACTATGCAAAAAAGTGTTTCGATGACTACGCCGCCAAAACAGCCGATAAAGAATACCCAGAATAGTTTATAGAAAGTATTGCCTCTGGCGAAGTGCTTTTGTTTATTCTCTTCATAGTCAATCTGGGCGTTAGTTTTATTGACAAAGCGTTTGCCCTTAGATATCTGCTTGCCATATTCTTCAGCTTCCTTGATAGAAGTCTTGATTGTATCTGAAGACATCTTAGTCTTTTTAGCTACTCTTTCAAATATTTCAGTCGCTTCATCAAGGATTTCCGTCTCATCAATTAAGGCCTTTTTTAAGTTTGGATAGTTATCTATCCCATCATCGGTCTTAGATGCTAATTCTTCTAATTGGGAATTGATGCTCTCACTAGTATCTTCTTCTAGTTCTAGAAGTTTATCCTTCATCTCGTTATATCTGATTCTCAATTTTTCATTCATTTTGCCACCCCCTTTATTAAAATAATATCGGAAATTGAAAAAGATTGAAATATCTACATTGAAATGTTAAAGTAGATGTGTCAATGAAGAAAAGAATTAGCTTATTAACTGCTGAGAGAGGGGATGTTTGGTGTAAATCCTCAAGTTGAGAGCTAAGGGACAATTTGGAGACTCGCAAGACGTCACTTCGCGTTAAGAAGTTAAGGGCATAAGTTTACTTATGAACTAAGGTGGCACCGCGTAATTATACGTCCTTAGAGGACGTTTTTTATTTTATCAAGGGAGGGAACATGGCTTATCAGACAGTAAAAGGAACATATGATATCTTACCGAGCGAAATGCTTAAATTTGAAAAAGTAAATACACTCTTTAAACATTTTTTATACTTGTATGGCTTTAAGTTGATGAAGACGCCAGTACTAGAAAATACTAAGGTCTTCGCCAAAGATAATGATACAAGTGATATGGTCACTAAGGAGATGTATACTTTTACGACAAGTAGTGGAGATAGTCTAACTTTAAGACCAGAAGGCACAGCTGGCATCATTCGCTCTTTCATCCAAAATAAGATGTACGCTAATGAATTGCCAGTCAAATTAGCTTATATCGAAGAGATGTTTAGGCATGAAAGACCACAAAAGGGTCGTCAAAGACAATTTACTCAATTGGGTGTTGAAGCTATCGGTGAAAAAAGCCCAATGATAGATGCTGAAGTAATCGCCCTAGGTTATTTCTTTATCAAGGCTTTAGGCCTTAAATCGATTAAGGTTTGTATCAATACTCTAGGTGATAGTAGTTCACGCATCGCTTACAAGAAGGCTTTGGAAGAATATTTTAGAAATTATGAAAGTGAGCTTTGCGAAGATTGCAAGAATAGATTAAGTAAGAATCCTTTGCGTATCTTGGATTGTAAGATCGACCACGAAAAAGAATTTATTAAAAATGCACCAAGCATCTATGATTTTTTAACTGATGAAGCTAAAGATTATTTTGAAAAGGTTCAAGCTTACTTAACTAAGCTAGAGATTCCTTATGAGATAGATTCATCTTTAGTTAGAGGACTAGACTATTATACCGATACGGTCTTTGAAGTTATTTCAACTCACAGTGAATCAGGCTCACAAAGCACCATCTTTGGCGGTGGCCGTTATGATGGCTTAGTTGAAGAATTAGGTGGTCCAGCCATGAGTGGCATAGGTTTTGCGATAGGCGAAGAAAGACTTATCATCCTAGGTGATGCCGAAGGAATCTTTGATGATGGTGAAGCAGGCTTAGATAGCTATGTCATCGATATGACTGATGCCTCTCCTTACACTTTAGAAGTAGCATCAATAATTAGAGCTAATGCCTATTCGTGTGAAGTTAATTTCACTAAGCGCTCAATGAAGTCACAATTTAAATCATGTGAGCGCAAAAAGGCTAGATTTATTATCATCATCGGTGAAGATGAAGTCAAAGACGAAGTGGTGACAGTAAAAGATACCATTGACCAAAGTCAAGCCATCGTCAAGCTTGATGAATTAATTGATTATTTAGATAGAAAGATGCAGGAATAGATATGTATAGAACACATAATTGTGGAGAGTTAAGAAGAGAAAATATCGGCGAGCGTGTAACCCTAGCAGGTTGGGTCAGCAAGCGCCGTAACTTAGGTTCCATCTGTTTTATGGATTTACGTGACCGCTATGGTATCACACAAATCACTTTCAATGAAGAGTTGGCCCAAAGCATTAAAGATGTGCGCAATGAGTATGTCATTCAAGTTGAAGGAGTAGTCGCTTTAAAAGAAGTGGCCAATCCTAAACTAGAGACAGGTGAAATCGAAGTCATCGTCGATAAATTTAGATTATTTTCTAGTGCTAAGACAACACCGATGATTATTGCTGATGAGACTGACGCTCTAGAAGAAGTACGTTTAAAATATCGTTACTTAGATAGCGATAAGATTTGTACGATATTCCGTAAACATTTACATGATTTAGACTTCGTGGAAATAGAAACACCTATCCTTTCTAAGTCGACACCAGAAGGGGCTAGAGATTATTTAGTGCCATCACGTCTTTATCATGGCAAGTTTTATGCCTTGCCACAATCACCACAAATCTATAAACAATTATTGATGATAGGTGGTATGGATAGATACTTCCAGATCGCTAGATGTTTCCGTGATGAAGACTTGCGTGCAGACCGTCAACCTGAATTTACTCAAATCGATATCGAGATGTCTTTTGCGGATGAAGAAGATATCTTTAAGGTTGTTGAAGGTTGTATGCGTGATGTCTTTAAAGAGATCAAAGGTGTAGAATTACCTGCATCTTTTGAAAGAATTAAATATGTTGATGCCATGGAATACTATGGCAGTGATAAACCGGATTTACGCTTTGATATGCGTTTAAACAATATCACGGAAACATTTAAACATACAGAATTTACTATCTTTAAAAATGTTTTGAGCAATAATGGCATTATTAAATGTATTAAAATCAATAAGGCTAAAGAATTATCTCGTAAAGATATCGATAAATTGACTGAATTTGTTAAAGTATATCAAGCCAAGGCCCTAGCTTATTTAAAATATAGCGAGGGAAGCTTAAACGGTTCTATCTTTAAAGCTATGAGCGAAGAAGAAAAAAGAGATATCATAGATCATCTGGCATTAGAAGATAATGATATCGTCTTTATCATCGCTGATGAAAAGAAGATTGTTGACCAAGCCTTGGGCGCACTTAGGGTAAAACTCGCTAGAGACTTTAATATGATAGATGAAAATGTCTTCAAATTCGCTTGGATTGTTGACTTCCCTATGTATGAATATTCCAGTGAAGAAAATCGTTATGTAGCTTGTCACCATCCATTTACTGCTCCTAAGGA
>CALBGK010000163.1 GCA_937893115.1 uncultured Erysipelotrichaceae bacterium
AAGATAATTATTGGCATAATTGATGGTCAAACGATTTGAGATATTCCCATTATCACTTAACACTAATTCCATATTTTCTATTCTATCTTCAATCTCAAGGCCATCAAAAATAATGAGGTCATCAATACCGATGATATCTCGCATATATTGAGTAAGATTGATACCATCATAATTAAGGCTCTCTCCATAGCCACCATAGACGGTCTTTAACTCACTGCGTTTATTATAAAAATTTATCTCCCAGTCACCATTTTCTCTATCATAACTGGTCGATTGAATATTATCAAAACAGTCATACAGCTTAGCAAAGATTCTTTCCATCTCTGACTTAACAACGGTCAAACGTACCTTTTCTTTTTTTTCAAAGTCTTCAAATTTAACTAATCCAGTTTTATAAAGAGTTAATTTCTGAAACTCATGAACACCTTCGGTTTCAACACCAGTAGTTATGACTATTCTTGTAATATTATCGTACTCAAAAGCCAGCTTTTCTTTGATACGAAGTTCTAAGATGCATAAGGCTATTTTAAAATCATTATACTCAGCTTGCAACGATTCTTCATCCAATTCTTCTGCTTTATAAAAGATATAATCTGCTATCGAATAAACATAGTCAGCTAATGTACGGTAGTCATAAGTATTCCAAAACTTATCAACTGTCTCCGTACCTTCAGATCTATATATCATTTCTAGTCTGATTTTTTTTAAGCCTAGCTTCTTACAATCAACTAAAAATTCTTCAGTGATAGTCTCTATCACTTTATCTTTTGTATATTTACATATAAAATCATGAAATTCATTTATTTCCATATATGCTTCCTTATAGATGATTATATATCAGATTCATCAGAAAAATACAAACAAAACAATGTTGTTTCAAGAAAGATTGAGCTAAGTTAAAT
This sequence comes from uncultured Erysipelotrichaceae bacterium, assembly GCA_937893115.1. Lineage (GTDB taxonomy): Bacteria > Bacillota_I > Bacilli_A > Erysipelotrichales > Erysipelotrichaceae > CALUZH01. Next base: position 903 of record CALBGK010000163.1, read on the forward strand.
ATTATCTTCGCTCACACCTCATAATTTATTGTCCGTCTGTGTATCAATGAATCGATACGATTTTAAAATATGCTAACTATAATGATATAAAGTATAAGAAAGTTTTTATCTAATGCATTGTTTTCTTTTATAATACACAAGATTAAAAAATGATTGTATATATCCCCCGATTATCTAAAAACCTTAATATTGTCCGAAAAAAGCATATTTTTTTATTAAGGAGTTTAAACTTATTAAAATCATATATTTCATTTTTATAAACATCTCTTTAAATGCTTTATCAAACGATTCTTTTCCAATCTTTTTTTCTATATTTATCTAATATGTAATCCTTTATTTCTTGATATGTAGCTTTAGCTTCAGCTTTTGTTAAATCTAATTCATTTGATGTTTATATGTGCATCAGGAGTTTTTTCTAATAAGTTGAACAACCGTCTCCACATGTTGGGTATTAGGAAAAAGATCAAAAGCTCTAATTGATTTTATTCTGTATTGACCTAACAAAGTATTGATATTCTTGCTCAAAGTAGCTGGATTACATGAGATATAGATAATATTATCAGGCTTAGCTTTAAGTAAACATTCTAGCATTCTATCATCAAGGCCAGTTCTAGGTGGATCGACAATCAATGTGTCGATATGAGTCTTACGATATTTGTGATATAAGACATCAGCACAATCGCCAGTGATAAATTTTATATTATTTATTTTGTTTCTTTTTACATTGGCATTGGCATTGCGTACGGCATCTTCGATTATCTCTATACCTACAACTTCTTCGGCTTTTTCATGCAACAAGAAAGACATAAGGCCTAAACCTGAATAGGCTTCTATTATTAATTTATTATCATCGTCAACTAAGTTATATACATAATCATATAGCTTAAATGCCGCTTGGGTATTTAGTTGCATAAAAGACCTGATAGATATTTCCATTTTCAAATCTTTATATGTAAAAACAAGAGCTTTACTGCCACCTAAATGTCGCATATTTTTGCCATATATCTCATGACTTTTACTAGTATTGATAGATTGATAGATGCTGGCGATATCACTATTTAAAAGTATTTCTTGAATTATAGCTTCATCTATCTCATCGCTTCCACTCACCAAACATAAAGCACATTTGTCATCGAGCAGACGAAGAGTGATATATCTAATTCCTCTTTTAGTCTTATTGTCATAAGCATCTATATGATGTTTATTTAAGACATTTAAAACGATATTTAAGTTTCTTTGCAATTTTGCATCATGATTTAGACAATTTTCTATCCTGATAAAACGATTAGTGCCATCTTCATATAAACCGGCCACTAGCTTATTGGCTATCTTCTTAATCGGCAGTTTTAGGGCGTTGCGATAATGCTTAGTTTTAGGACTAGCTTCAATCTTTACATCCATATCTACACCGGCATACTTCGCTAAAGACTCTTCTAAAATCGCCTTTTTACAAATCAATTGTTCCGCATAATCGGCGTGCAACAAGGCGCAAGCTCCACACTTTTTATAATATTTGCACTGTACCTTAGCTCTTTTTGAGCTAGTTTTTATAAGCTTATTTATTCTAGCTATCTTATATTTTCGTTTATCTTCAACGATGCTTGCATCAACTATCTCACCTACAAGTGTTTCCTTAATAAAGACTGGTATAGAATGGTCATAAGCAATCCCTTCACCATTGATGCCATATTTTTTAATCTCTAACTTCATAACCATATTATAAGCATAAATCTTGAGCAATTATAAAAAAAGTGTTACATTTTAAATACCCTATGGGGGTATATGAAGGGATGAAAAAAGGATGAAAAAAAACTATGAAGTTAAAGGCATGTCCTGTGCAATATGCAAAAATACCATAGAAAAGAATATCGGCAAATTAGATGCCGTTAAATCGTGTAATATCAATCTTTTAGAGAATGAGATGAGCATCGAATATGATGAATCTAAGCTCAGTGAAGAGAACTTAGCTAAAAATGTGGAAGATTTAGGTTATGAACTAGTAATAGGTCAAAAGGCTAAACAAATTGACGCTACCAAGATCAAATTTATATCCTCTATCATCTTGATGATAGTACTCATGTATTTTTCGATGGGCCACATGTTCAATTTACCAATGTTTACTCATGATGAGTTAATCTCAGCTCTTATTCAATTGGGATTGACCATTATTATATATATCCTTAATTTTCATGACTTTAAAAGCGGTATCCAATCCTTAGTTCACCTAAGCCCTAATATGGATGCCCTAGTAGCCCTATCAACTTCTGTCTCTTTCTTATATTCGCTTTTTGCCACTTACAAGATAGCTATCGGCGATATGACTTATCATCTCTACTATGAAACAGGAGCTATGATATTAGTTATCGTTTCAATAGGTAAATATATCGAAGGAGAAAATAAGAAAAAGACCACTAAGACAATCAGAGCTCTGGCAACATTAAGACCAATGCAAGCTAGAGTATTAAAGGGTAACGAAGAGATAATTACTCCTATTGATGAAGTAAAAGTTGGAGATATTCTCTTAATTAAGGCAGGAGAGAGCATTCCACAAGATGGTATTATTATAAATGGCACATCTTCTATCGATGAATCAATGTTGACGGGTGAATCATTGCCAGTTGAAAAGATAATAGGTTCTAAAGTAATCGGTGGAACTATCAATCTTGATGGCAGTATCAAAGTTGAAGTAAGCAGCTCTAGTCAAGATTCAGTTTTAAATAGTATTATTGAACTTACTAAAGAAGCCACTTTAAAGAAAATTCCTATCGAAAGATTTGCTGATAAGGTGTCTTCTTACTTCGTACCAGGTGTTCTAATCATATCTTTACTTACCTTTATCATCTGGTATTTCTTTAGTGGCAATCTAGAAATGTCTTTAAACTTCGCCTTGAGTGTTCTAGTCATTTCTTGCCCTTGTGCTCTAGGTTTAGCTACACCTAGCGCCATCATGGTAGCCACTGGTCTAAGCGCTAAAAACGGCATCCTGATCAAGAATCCTAGCATCTTAGAAGTAGCTTATAAAATTAAAAATATCATCTTAGATAAGACAGGAACTATCACAGAAAATAAAGTAGAAATTGTTGATGAAGTAGTATATGACCAAGAGTTCTATCAAGTTGCTTACGCACTTGAAGCTAAATCTAACCATCCAATCGCCAAAGCCATCAGCTCAAAATATTCTCCTTTTGATAAAGAATTTAAGGAATTTAATGAGATCAGTGGGCGTGGCATAATCGGCAAAGATGAAGATAGTATCTACCTAGCTGGCAATGAACTATGGCTAAAAGAAAATGGCATAGAGTTATCCCGAGAAATGGTAGATAAAGCTAAAGATAATAAATGGTCATTTATCGCCGTGGCTAAGGATGATAAATTACTAGGTATCGTCTATCTAGCCGATGTGATTAAGAGCACATCTAAATTCGCCATCAGTAAATTAAAAGAAAAAGGAATACATGTTACAATGTGTACAGGGGACAACGAGATTACTGCTAAAAAGATAGCTGAAACAGTCGGTATCGATGACTATGTCGCTGGCATCAAACCTGAAAATAAATATCAATTAGTTGAAAAGAAAAAAGAAAGTGGTATTACAGCCATGGTTGGTGATGGTATCAATGACGCCATCGCCCTAAGCAGTGCCGATGTGTCATTTGGCATTGCCGCTGGCAGTGATATAGCTTATGCCTCTAGCGATGTAATATTGATCAAAAATGATTTGACTGATATACCATTCTTATTAGAAATATCAGCTAAGACAATTAGAATTATTAAAGAAAATCTATTCTGGGCTCTATTCTACAATGCCATCTTCATCCCCGTAGCAGCTGGAGTATTCTA
>CALBGK010000164.1 GCA_937893115.1 uncultured Erysipelotrichaceae bacterium
TAAGTTTCTTGCGCTTGTCACCTTGAGCCTTCTCTAATTCTTTTAAGATAGCTTCTTTTTCTTTAACTGGGTCTACTTGTTCAAGTAAAACCTTAATAGCTTCAGCACCAGTTAAAGCCGTAAATGAATCTTCACCATAAAGAGCACGATTTTCACGATATTCTTTTTCTGAGATAACTTGTTTATATTCAAGTTTACTTGTACCAGGATCAGTTACAATCCAAGATACGAAGTAGACAATCTCTTCTAGAGCTTTAGGAGCGACATTTAAGAGTAAACCCATTCTAGATGGAATACCCTTTAGATACCAAATATGAGCAACTGGAGCAGCTAGAGTTATATGACCCATGCGCTCTCTACGCACTGAAGACTTAGTAATTTCAACTCCACAACGGTCACAGACAACACCTTGATAGCGAACTTTCTTATACTTTCCGCAATAACATTCCCAGTCTTTAGTAGGACCGAAAATTCTTTCGCAGTATAAGCCATCGCGCTCAGGTTTCTGGCTGCGGTAATTGATAGTCTCAGGCTTAGTTACTTCACCATGCGACCATTCTAGGATGCGTTCAGGAGATGCTAATCCGACTTGTAATGCTTCAAATTTCTTTGTTGACATTGCTCACTCCTCCTATTCTTCATCCTCGCCACCGAATCCGACTACGGCAGCTTCTTGGATTTCTTCTTCTGTCTCAGCGTCTTTGATTGTAAGACCTTCAGTATCGACAACTAATTCTTCATTAGAACTAATCTCTTCATCTTTCTTATCTTCAAAGTCACTGAATTGTAATTCGTTACCCTTGCCATCTAACATACGAACATCGATAGCTAGAGCTTGTAATTCATTCTTTAATACCTTGAATGATTCTGGAATACCAGGTTCTGGGATATTGAGACCCTTGATGATAGCTTCATAAGTCTTAGTACGACCATTGACATCATCTGACTTGACAGTCAAGATTTCTTCTAGTGTATGAGCAGCACCATATGCTTCTAAAGCCCAAACTTCCATTTCTCCGAATCTTTGACCACCATTTTGAGCCTTACCACCTAGAGGCTGTTGAGTAACCATTGAATATGGTCCAGTAGCTCTGGCATGTAACTTATCGTCAACCATGTGAGCTAGCTTAATCATATACATGACACCAACAGAGATTCTTTCATCATAAGGTTCACCAGTCTTACCATCGCGCAAGACAATCTTTCCATCTTTTGATGTCTCAGCTTCTTGCATGATAGCTTTTAGTTCATCATTAGAGATACCATCGAATACTGGTGTAGCGAACTTAACACCCAATTTCTTAGCGGCCATACCTAAGTGAATTTCTAGAACTTGTCCGATATTCATACGTGAAGGTACACCGAATGGGTTAAGCATGATATCTACTGGAGTTCCATCTGGCATGAATGGCATATCTTCAACTGGTAAAATCTTAGAAATGACACCCTTATTACCATGACGTCCAGCCATCTTATCACCTTCAGAAATCTTACGTTTCTGAACGACATACACTTTGACAACTTCGGTTACTCCTGGATTTAATTCATAACCTTCAGAACGTTTGAATATTCTGACAGAATGAACTGTACCAGCACCACCATGAGGAACACGCAAAGAGTTATCTCTAACTTCATGTGATTTTTCACCAAAGATGGCAAGTAATAATTTTTCTTCTGGAGAAGCATCTGATTGTCCCTTAGGAGTAACCTTACCTACTAGAACATCGCCTTCTCTTACTTCGGCACCAATCATGACAATACCACGTGAATCCAAATTGCGACATGCGCTATCTGGCACGTTAGGAATATCACGAGTAATCTCTTCGGCACCTAATTTTGTATTACGACATTCGATACTATATTCATCGATATGAATAGAAGTATAAACATCATCTTTAACCATACGCTCAGACATGATGATGGCGTCTTCATAGTTATAACCATGCCATGTCATGAAGGCGATAGTAACATTTTGACCTAAAGCCAATTCACCATCTTCCATAGATGGACCATCAGCGATGACATCACCGATATTGACTTCTTCACCCGTTGAAACAATAGGACGATGATTGATACATGTACCAGCATTAGATCTTCTGAACTTTTCTAGTTCATAAGTATGTTCTTCCTTGCCGTCATCGATAACGATAGTACAAGCATCTACATAACTTACTCGTCCCTTGTGTTGTGAGATAACTGCACTACCAGAGTCTTTAGCAATCTTAGCTTCAATACCTGTTCCGACATATGGACTATGTGGATTTAGTAATGGAACGGCCTGACGTTGCATGTTGGCACCCATAAGAGCTCTTGATGCGTCATCGTTTTCTAAGAATGGAATACAAGCAGCAGCAACTGAAACGATCTGTTTAGGAGATACGTCGGCTAATTCGACATCTTTGCGATCTGCCAGGATAGTTTCACCAGCCTTACGAGCAACTACTTGTTCATTCTTTAATTTACCATCAGCAACCTCGTTGGCTTGCGCGATGATATAGTCATTTTCTTCATCAGCACTTAGGTATACATAATCTTCTGAAACATTGCCATCTTCATCTACCTTACGATATGGAGTCTGAATGAAACCATACTCATTCACTTTGGCATAAGTTGTAAGATAAGAAATCAAACCGATGTTTTGACCTTCTGGTGTTTCAATCGGACAGATTCTACCATAGTGTGAATTGTGTACGTCACGAACTTCAAATCCAGCTCTTTCTCTAGTCAAACCACCAGGTCCTAAAGCACTGATACGACGTTTGTTTGTAAGTTCAGCTAATGGATTTTGTTGGTCCATGAATTGCGATAATTGTGAACTAGCGAAGAATTCTTTTATTGCAGCTGACAATGGTCTAATGTTAGTTAAAGTCTTAGGTGTAGCTGTTTGAATATCAGCGATAGACATTCTTTCTTTAACGGCCTTTTCCATTCTGCTCAAACCGATACGGAATTGATTTTGAATTAATTCACCAACTGTTCTGATACGACGGTTACCCAACATATCGATATCATCAGCACTTCCTATACCATCTAACATTGTTAGTTCATAGTTGTAGAAAGCAATCATATCAGACATTGTGATACATTTTTTATCATTCAATGGATCAATACCGATGAGTTTAACTTTAACTTCTTCATCAGAAGGGTTATTGACATAGACAACTTGGCAAGCATTACCAACCAACCATGCGTGAACTTCTTCACCATCATTGACCATCTTGACAAGAATATTTTCGTTGTCCATTGTGAGCATGTAAGAATCGCCATCAGGGATGTAGTTAGGCATCATATTTTCGCCTTCTACCAAGATGTCACTTCCCTTTTTATCAGTTAGACGACCAAGGACAAATAGCCTTTGACCATAGTTGATAACTGAGCGAACGTTAGTCTTTGTAAGTTTGACATCTTCAGCGATAATGCCGCTATAGACATTAACAGTATTAACTATTTTAGCTAAGTTCTTAACATCAGTAGCTGTCAATACTGTACCGGCCTTTAAATCGACATTCTTAGCTTCGACATCATGAGCCAAGATTCTACCAATTAAAGCTAAAGTATGGCTAGTATCCACGCTTACAATAGTTGGATGTGAGAATTGATGAGCATAAGGGAAGGCATGTACATGACTACCCTTAACTAATTCATTCCATAGAGTCTTGCGTTCTTCTTTACCGATTAAAGTTCCCTTTTCAAATAAGACAGTACCATCAACTTTTAAAACATCTTCAGCCAGGACATGTTTTTCCATACGATCGATGACATTGAGCTTTTTGCCTAATTTGTAACGGCCAGCCTTAGTCAAATCGTATTTCTTCTGGTCAAAGAATTTAGCGTTCATCAAAGTGATAGCTCCATCGATAGTTGGAACTTCATCGGACTTCTGATTTTCATAAATAGCGATTAGAGACTCTGTAGTCGTCTTAGTCTTATCAGACTGTAATGTATTGATTACTTCTTCATAACCGCCTAAAAATGAAGTATAAATAGCTTCATAAATATTTATAAATTCACGATCGTCATTATTATTGATTAAATCATCATAGACATGAAGACCCATGGCTTTTAAGAAGGTCTTAATTCCACTAACGTCAAAAGCATCTTCGCCCTTTTCAAGATTTAATGAGAAACCAATCGCTTTAAATAAGATAGTAGATAAAATCTTACGTTTGCGATCGATACTCATATTCAAGACACGACCAAGATTTGTCTTTTTATCATCAGTTAAAAATTCTAACCAAGTACCACGGCTTGGAATTAGTTCGCCATCATAAACTTCTCTTCCTGTCTTATCGTCAGATGAAGTATCAAAATAAGCGCCTGGTGACCTTACAATCTGTGATACTATTACTCTTTCAGCACCATTGATAATGAAAGTACCAGTAGAAGTCATGATAGGGAACTCGCCTAAGTATACTTCTTCATACTTAGTGATAAGTTCACCAGTATCTTCAGAGATGATCTCTAACTCCATCTTAGCTTTAAGTGGAGCAGCATAGTTTACTTCTCTATACTTGCTTTCACTAACACTGTATTTAGGTTCACCAAATTCGTAATCGATAAGTTTTAATTGAATGTTCTTGCTGAAGTTTTGAATAGGATAGATGTCCTCAAAAACCTCTCTGATTCCCTGTTCAATGAACCATTTAAAGGAATCAGTTTGAATTTCTACTAAGTTAGGTAGCTCTAAAGAACCACTAACTTTAGAATAATCACGGCGAGTAGAATGTTTCCCCAACTCAACATTGTGATAAGATTGTATTTCTTTCATATATGCGCCGTCCTTTCAAATGAGTAAAATGCAAAAAATTATTTCTGTGCTTCAATGATCCAATAGCCACCATCTTTAGCGATAACCTGAACACTTCGAAATAATTCTAGAAGCTTATTCAAACTAGATTGAGCCCCCTGTCTTTTTAAAATCACAATGTATAAGTGGCCATCTTCTTCCAAAACTTCATGAGCTTTGGCATACAAGTCGAATATGAGACTTTTACCCGCTCTAATCGGCGGGTTTAAAATGACAGTATTATATTGTTTATTTAAAGACAAAATATTATCAGTCAGATAAGCAGTTGCACTAATGCAATTTTGTAAAGCATTGGCCTGGCAGAGTTCAAGAGCTCTAGTATTAACATCTACCATATCTATCAATGCGTCTTTATGGAAACGACCAATTATGATAGCTATCGGGCCAAATCCACAACCCAAATCAAGAATTTTATTGCCTAATGCTTTACGATAAATTGCTTTTAATAATACGTATGTACCATAGTCCACGTGATCCATAGAAAAAACTCCGTGGTCTGTGGTAAACTTAAAGACCTCATTATCAAATACATATTCAAAAGTCTTAGGATTTGACTTTAGATTTTTATTATCTGTATAGTAATGAGATATCTATACTACTATTTTACTTCTACTGTAGCACCAGCTTCAACTAATTTCTTCTTGATTTCTTCAGCTTCGTCAACACTGATGTTTTCTTTGATTGGACTAGGTGCTTTATCAACTAAACCTTTAGCTTCAACTAAGCCTAAGCCAGTGATTTCACGAACAACTTTGATAACTGCAACTTTAGATGCACCAGCACTTGTTAATACAACTGATACAGCGGCAGGAGCAGCATTAGCTTCTTCAGCAGGTGCAGCAGCAACAGCTACAGGTGCAGCAGCAGTAACGCCGAATTTTTCTTCGATTGCTTTTACTAAGTCATTTAATTCTAGGATAGTAGCTTCTTCTAAGTAAGCTAAAATTTCTTCATGTGTAAGTTTTGCCATTGTTATTTTCTCCTTTTCTTACGCTTTTACTTCTTCAGTACTTTCAGAAGCTTCTGCTTCTTTTACTTCTTCAACTTTTGTATCGCCATTTTCTTTTGCTTCGCTAACAGCTTTTACAACGCATGCGAATGAACGAACTGGTGATTGTAGACAGCTTAGCAACATAGATAACATACCTTCGCGGTTTGGTAAGCTTGCAAGTTCTTTGATTGTATCTAAGTCAACAACTTTACCTTCAACAATACCGCTCTTTAATACTAAGCTTTCATGTTTTTTAGCAAATTTTGCTAAAACGCGAGCAGGTGCTGTAGCATCTTTAGAAATAGCGATTGCATTAGGACCTTTTAAAGTTTCTTTCAACTCTTCGTATCCGCAATTTTCAACTGCTCTTTCCACCATTGAATTCTTATAAACTTTTAATTCAACATCTTCGTTTCTTAAGTTACGACGAAGTTCAGTAACTTCAGCAACACTTAATCCACGATATTCTACAACAACAACTGAACCAGCATCTTTAATCTTATCAGTAATCTCAGATACTAATTCCTGCTTCATAGCTAATGTGGCTTGATTCATATTTTTCCTCTTTCTAGCCCCAATATACACAAATAAAACCTGTGCCTTAGACAGCACAGGTTAAAAATCTCATTGATCTTCTTACCTCGGCAACTTTATTAAGCTTTTAGCCGTTGCTGTCTATGGTATATTGATGCTCAATTAATATATAATATTTCTCAATAAAATGCAATAATTTTATATAAAAATAAGGATGATCATAACTCATCCTTATTAATATTCATTTTTACTTAGCAGCTGTATTAACTACTGTGTATGAAGTCTTACCTGTATATTCACAAACCTTTAGTTTATTGTTCCAGGTCCAACCTTCACCTTTTTCTTCATCACAAGTTACTACACCATCACAGTTTTTATCTTTTGATCCGGCGCA
>CALBGK010000165.1 GCA_937893115.1 uncultured Erysipelotrichaceae bacterium
TAGTTCCGGCGACAAAAGCTCCCTTTTTAGAAAGAGTATATATATAGCCATCACGTTCTAATTCTTGATAAGTCTTTTGCACCGTATTAGGATTGATGCCTAGTTCCCGAGCTAGTTGCCTCACAGAAGGCAACTTGTCATTAGTCTTTAAAACACCGGTCTGGATAAAGCGCAAAATCTGCTTCTTAATCTGTTCATAAATCGAATCCTTACCTTGTAAATTAATTAGAAACATGTTTCTCCTTTCTGTATTATCTGTATTAAGTGTACTATAACAGATTAGCAAATGTCAAATAAAAAAGCCATCATGTAGATGACTTTATATCTTTAATTATTCAACACCAATTAAATAGCTGTATACAGGTTGATTTCCTTCAATAACTTCAACTTCTAAATCACTATTATTTTCGACATAGTCGACAATCTCGTCTATCTCTTCCTCATTAGAATCTTCACCAGCTATTAACGATAATAATTCAGCATCTTCCTTTTTAAACATCTCATCTAATAGGCCCTTAATCGTCTGCATCTTGTCCTTGCTGCTAGCGACAATAGTCTTATTAGTCATAGCGATGAAGTCGCCCTCTTTTACTTCAATGCCATTGAATGAGGTATCCTTGATGGCATAAGTGATGGAACCTGATTGAACATTGGCGATAGCTGCCTTCATCTCTTCAAGATTCTCTTCAACCTCGGCATCTTTATTAAACATCGATAGAGCACTGATACCTTCTTGAATAGATTTAGTAGCTAAGACGTGAATATCGACATCTTCTAATATATTCTTAGCTTGTTCAGCAGCGAGAATGATATTAGAGTTATTTGGCAAGATGATAATGTGTTCAGCATTTAGATGCTTAATCTCTTCCACAAATGATTCGGTAGAAGGATTCATAGTCTGACCACCACTGATGACAATATCAGCTCGGCAGTCCTTAAATAACTTCTCTAATCCCTTACCTGCCGCAACAGCGATGACACCATATTTAGTCTTTTCTTTAACCGTGCTTTCTTCAACTAGATTTGAGTGCTGTTCTTGCATATTTTCTATCTTTAACTTGATGAATTCGCCATGTCTTTGACCGATGTTTAAGGCTTCACCTGGATGCAATGTATGGACATGAACCTTAACTAGGTCATCATCTTTGACTACAACTAGTGACTCGCCAATCTCTGCTAGATTATTTCGCAAGATATTTTCATCAAAGTGTTCGGCATCATTGAGGCGAAGAATAAATTCTGTGCAATAACCAAATTCTTCATTTTTAGCAGATGCTGCCACACTTTGAGATTCTTCGCTACGTTCGCTTATCTCATATGGCGTACCATCTAAATACGCTTTAAAACCTTCGAGTATGACAAGTAAGCCAGTTCCACCGCTATCGACTACTCCTACCTCTTTTAAGACAGGCAATAAGTCAGGAGTATGTTCCAAAGATTCTTTAGCATAACTAATTAATAAGTCAAAATATTCTTCCACTTCGATATCTGGATGTTCCTTCATATAATGATTAGCATACCAGCTAGCTTCTCTAATAACTGTTAATATAGTTCCTTCAACTGGTTTCATTATCGCTTTATAAGCAACCCTAGCACCATTTTCAAAACTTTCAGCTAATTCTTTGGTACTTATTTCACTTTTACCTTCGACATACTGATAAAATCCTCTAAAGATCTGTGAAGTGATAACACCACTATTACCACGAGCACCCATCAGTAAACCTTTAGATAATGCTTTCGCGACATCAGAGATGCTATCAGATTGAACATTTAATGCATCCTTAACGCCGTTAGAAAAAGTCATTGACATGTTTGTTCCGGTATCACCATCAGGTACTGGGAAGACATTCAGCGAATCAATTTCTTTCTGATGATTACTTAAATTGGCATTGCCACTTTTAAGCATCTCTTTAAAAATATTACCATTAATTGTCTTCATTCTAAGCTACCACCTTAATACCTTGAACATAGATGTTAACTGCTAGTACATCCATATTTAACGCCTTTTCTAAAGTGTACTTAACTCTTTTTTGAATCTCATTAACTACTTCAGAAACTTTGACACCATAACTGATAACAATATATAAATCTACTTCTAAACCATTAGGTTTATTTCTGACGATGACGCCCTTGGAATAATTCTCTTTCTTAAGTAAGACATTTAAACCATCTTTAAGTACTTGTTGACTAGTCATGCCAACTACGCCATAACATTCAATTACAGCTCCACCAGCTAATACAGCAATAGCCGAATCAGAGATTTTTATCTGCCCTAAAGACGTCTTCTTTTTGATTGACATAAAGTTCCTCCTAAAAATCCATACAATTATAACATCGATTTATTTTCTTTTGCAAAACGCAAGTAATCGTTTCATCTATATCATAGCAAATTTCCCTAAAAAATAAAGACATCCAGAAACGGATGTCTAAATTGTAACTAAGCGATAATAGATCTTAGAAGTAACTTTATAAATAATCGCATAGAAGATTATAAAGATAGCAATAGAAATGACAAATGTCGGTAGATATTGGAAAGATCCAATCATTGAAAGTCCTGACAATAGTTCACTGATGATGTTATATGCAAATAGCATATGTACAATAGCGACAATGAGTGGTAAGAAGAAGACTATCCATACTTGTGACTTAATCGTCTTATTAATATCGCTATTAGTAAGGCCTACTTTCTTCATAATTTCAAAGCGTTTTTGGTCTTCGCTACCCTCTTGTATCTGCTTGTAGTAAATGATTAATATCATAGCCATGATAAAGACGATAGATAAGAAGATGCCTAAGAAGAATAAGCCAGCATATAGTGACACCATTAGGTCATTTAATTCTGCTCTAGACAATGAGAATACATAGACATCATCTGACAATTCGGCGATAAAAGTATTAGCTATATCGTCTATCAC